>NZ_JBLWIJ010000003.1:0-133149 GCF_051365025.1 Arthrobacter sp. R4 | reverse complement strand
CCCCCCCCCCCCCCCACCACCAGGATCAGGCGTTGCCGTCGAACAGGCTGGTGACGGATCCGTCGTCGAACACTTCGCGGATGGCGCGTCCAATCAGGGGCGCGATGGACAGAACCGTCAGCTGGGGGAAGCGCTTGGCGGCAGGGATGGGCAGGGTGTCGGTGACCACCACTTCGCGGGCGCCTGACTCGGACAACCGACGGGCGGCAGGGTCGGAGAAGACGGCGTGGGTCGCGGCGATGATGACATCCTTGGCCCCGGCGTTCTTGAGCACCTGGACGGCTCCGGAGATGGTTCCGCCCGTATCGATCATGTCGTCGATCAGGACGCAGGTGCGGCCTTCGATCTGGCCAACAACGGTTTTGGAGACTGCCTGGTTTGGAACGGTGAGGTCGCGGCTCTTGTGCACGAAGGCCAGCGGGGCGCCGCCGAGGCGCTCCGCCCACTGCTCGGCCACCCGGACGCGTCCGGTGTCCGGGGAGACGACCGTGATGTTGTCCGCGGCAACCCGTGTGCGGATGTAGTCAGCGAGCAGCGGGATGGCCATGAGGTGGTCAACGGGGCCGTCGAAGAATCCCTGGATCTGGGAAGTGTGCAGGTCAACGCTCATGATGCGGTCAGCACCGGCAGTCTTGTACAGATCTGCGACCAGTCGGGCGGAAATCGGCTCACGGCCGCGGCCCTTCTTGTCCTGCCTGGAGTAAGGGTAGAACGGCGAAACTACGGTGATGCGCTTGGCGGATGCCCGCTTCAGCGAATCAATCATGATCAGCTGCTCCATGAGGTGGTTGTTCAGCGGTGCCGGGTGCGCCTGGATGACGAAGGCATCCGTGCCGCGGACGCTCTCACCGGCGCGCACGTAGATTTCCCCGTTGGCGAAGTCGTACGCGTCGATGGGCAGCAGCTCGGTTCCCAGCTCCTTAGCGATCTCCCGGGCAAGCTCGGGATGTGCCCGCCCCGCGGCAAGCACCAGCTTCTTCTCGCCGTGCGCCGTAATTTCGCTCATTATTGCTTGCCCTCTTCTGTAGGTGCCTGGGTACTTGAGGAATCTTCGGTGGCCGCCTGGGCCAGCTCTGCGGAGCGTGTGCCGGGCCGGTTGGCCAGGACCCAGCCTTCCGAGTTTCGCTGCGCGGCGAGCGTCACTGCCAGTGCGCCGGCCGGTACGTCCTTGCGGATCACGGCGCCGGCACCGCTGTAGGCCCCATCGCCCACGGTGACGGGGGCAACAAACACTGTGTTGGAACCTGTGCGGACGCCAGAGCCGATGACTGTGCGGTGCTTCTTCTCGCCGTCGTAATTGGCCGTGATGTTGCCGCAACCGATGTTGGTGTCCTCGCCGATCTCGGCGTCGCCGGCATAGCCAAGGTGGGACAGTTTGGAACCGCGGCCGATGGTGACGTTCTTCGTTTCGTAGAAGGCGCCAATTTTGCCGGTGTCGCCCAGGACTGTGCCGGGACGGAGATACGTGAAAGGCCCGACGGCGGCATCCGCTCCGATCACCGCGCCGGAACCATGGGTGCGGACCACCTTTGCTCCTTCACCCACTACAACGTCCGTCAGGGTGGTGTCGGGGCCGACGACGGCGTCGCGGGCCACCTTCGTGGCGCCGTGCAGTTGGGTATTGGGCAGGATCCGGACGTCCTCATCGAGTGTGACGGTGGAATCGATCCAGGTGGTGGCGGGGTCTACCACGGTGACGCCGGCCCGCATCCAGGCCTCGACGGTCCGGCGGTTGAGTTCTGCCCCGAGCGCCGACAGTTGGACGCGGTCGTTCGCGCCCTCAACCTGCCAGCGGTCCTCGGTGACGACGGCGGCGACCCGGCCGCCCGACTGCCTCGCCAGCCCCAGAACGTCAGTGAGGTACTTTTCGCCCTGCGAATTCTCGGTGGTGACGTGCACCAGCGCATCGCGCAAGACAGCGGCGTCGAAGGCGTAAATGCCGGAGTTGACCTCGCGGATGAGCCGCTCCGCTTCGGAAGCATCCTTGTGCTCACGGATGCCCGTGACGGTTCCGTCGTCGCCGCGCAGGATGCGGCCATAGCCGGTGGCGTCGTCCAGCACAGCCGTCAGGACGGTCACCGCGTTGGATTCGCGTTCATGGGTGGCAACGAGTTCGGCCAGCAGGCTGCCGGTCAAAAGCGGAACATCCCCGTAAGTGACAACGACCGTGCCGGTCAGCGGCTGGTGTGCGTCGAGGGCGTGGAGCGCAACTTCAACGGCGCGGCCGGTGCCCGGAATGTCATCCTGGTCAACGATGACGGCGTCCGGGTCAAGGTCCACCAGTTGCTTGGCCACGAGGTCACGCTCATGCCGGACAACAAGGGCCAGCTGCCGGGGGTTGATGCTGCGGGCGGCCAGCAAGGCATGCCCCACCATGGAGCGGCCGCCAATTTCGTGGAGGATCTTGGGGGTACGGGATTTCATCCGGGTACCGGCGCCTGCTGCCAGAACGATGACGGCGGCTGGGCCGGTAGTCTCGGGGATCACGTACGGGCTCTCCTTGCTTGTTTGCGCGGTGCTTGCATGCGCCGTGCGCCGGCGCGGTGCCGGCCGGGCCGGCGGCCTGGTGCGGCACCGAGATCATCCTACTGGACGGTCATCGCACAGCAGTTCCGCCCATAGGATTCGAACCTATACTCCACGGCTCCAAAGGCCGGGGTGCTGCCATTACACCAGAGCGGACCATGCCGCCGGCACAAGGCCCGGGCACAAGTATTTATTTTGCCATGGGTTCGGGGCCCGATGCGACATCGGCCGGAATCCGCCATCATCGAGTCGCTGCCCGACGGTAAGGCATGATGGAAATGTGACCAACAACCCTCCTCGGATTCGCATGACAGGCCTGCAACGGCGCAGCCAGCTGATCGAGGTGGGACGCGGGCTCTTCGCCATCCGAGGACTCGACGGAACAACGATTGAGGAGATTGCCGCCTGCGCCGGGGTATCCAAACCGGTCATCTATGAACACTTCGGTTCCAAGGAAGGCCTGTACACGGAGGTAGTGGACTTCGAGTTCCGCATCCTGCTCGACGCGATCAACAGCGCCCTGACCGAAGAAGCCAAGCCGCGCATCATGGTGGAGCGCGCCGCCCTCGCCCTGCTGACCTACATCGAGGACCGCACCGACGGCTTCCGCATCCTGATGCGGGACGCCCCGCCGTCGCAGCCGGAAGGCGCCTTTTCCACGTTGCTGTCCCACGTCACCGCCCGGGTGGAACACATTCTTTCCGACGAATTCGATCGTCGCGGCTTCAGCGCCGAGGACGGCGCCATGTACGCGCAGATGCTCGTGGGCATGGTGGCCATGACCGGCCAGTGGTGGCAGGACAGCCGCCAACCGGACAAACACACGGTCGCGGCACACCTGGTCAACCTCGCCTGGAACGGCCTCACAGGCCTCAAGAAGGAACCGGAGCTGACGTCCGAGGGCTGAGTCTTCCGGCCGGCTTTGCAAGCCTCAGTGGTTGCCTTCGCGGCGCAGGCGCCCTTCGCCGTCGTCCGTGGTCACCACGGCGGCGCAGTGGCCCTTCGCCGTCGCTTAGACACGACGCATAGGGGCACCTGCGGTCGCTGAGCGACCTCCAGCGCCCGATGCGCCGCGATGCGCGACTACACGAAGACCCCCTGCCCCGCGATTGCCGAAGGTTCCATTGGGGATCAGCCGCCCAGGCACCCCCACCCCCAACCTGCAGAAGGTTCCGCGTGGGTTGCCGACTGTTCCACGGCGGCAAGGTAACGTGCCCTCGCCCAAGGCGACCGAGGCCGGCGAGGCCCAACAGGCTACTCGCCGAGGACTTCCAGGGCCTCTAACCATTCGAGTTCCAGCGCTTCGCGTTCACCGGCGAGGTCCTTGAGCTTCTTGTTTTGCTCGCCCAGGGCATCGAAGTCGTTCTCGGCGGTGCTTTTGACCATCTGGTCGTGGAGCTTCTTTTCCTGCTGTTCGAGCTTGCCCAATTGGCGTTCGATCCGGTTCTTGGCCTTGCGGGCGTCGCGCTTTTCGGCTTCGGAGGCTCCGGAGGATGCGGGAGCTGCGCTGCCGCTCGGACCGGTGACGGGATTGCCGCCGCCGGTGATGGTGGATCCGGCCAACGCTGATTCGCGGAGCTCCAGGTACTGGTCCACGCCGCGCGGCAGGGCGCGGATCTTCCCGTCACCCAGGAGTGCCATCTGGTGGTCGGTGACGCGCTCCAGCAGGTAGCGGTCGTGGCTCACCACCACGAGGGTGCCCGGCCAGCCGTCCAGGACGTCCTCGACGGCGGCGAGGGTGTCTGTGTCGAGGTCGTTGGTGGGCTCATCGAGCATCAGCACGTTCGGCTCCCCCACCAGCAGCCGCAACAGCTGGAGGCGCCGACGCTCACCGCCGGAGAGATCCTTCACCGGAGTCCACTGCTTCTCCTTCGTGAAGCCAAGCTGCTCCACGAGCTGGCCTGCCGTGAATTCTTTGCCACCCACGTTGAAGGATCGTTTCTCGCGCTCGATCACTTCGATAACACGGAGGTCCGAGACGTCGTCGAGTTCTTTGACTTCCTGGGTCAGCACGGCGGTGACCACAGTCTTGCCGCGCTTCAGCTTGCCGGAGGACGGCTCGATCTGGCCGTTCAGGAGCTTCAGCAGGGTGGTCTTGCCGGCACCGTTGACGCCCACCAGGCCCAGCCGCTCACCAGGCGCAAGCCGCAGGGTGATGTTGTCGAAGAGCTTCTGCCCTTCATCGCCGCCAAGGTAGTCCAGCGACACGTTTTCCAGGTCCAGGACGTCCTTGCCCAAGCGGGCCGTGGCCATCTTGCTCAGTGCCGTGGAGTCGCGCGGCTCCGGAACATCGGCGATCAGGGCATTGGCTGCCTCGATCCGGAATTTCGGCTTGGCCGTGCGGGCAGGGGCGCCGCGCCTCAGCCACGCCAGCTCCTTCTTCACCAGTTGCTGGCGCTTGCTTTCCATCACCGTGGCCGAGCGGTCACGCTCGGCGCGTGCCAGGACGTAGGCTGCGTAGCCGCCGTCGAACGGGTCCATGATGCCGTCGTGGATTTCCCAGGTCTTGGTGCAAACTTCGTCGAGGAACCAGCGGTCGTGCGTGACCACGAGGAAGGCGCCCTGGTTGGCCCGCCACCGGGTCTTCAGGTGCCGGGACAGCCACGCGACGCCTTCGACGTCAAGGTGGTTGGTGGGCTCGTCGAGCATGATGACGTCATGGTCCTCGATCAGCAGCTTGGCAAGCGCCACCCGCCGCTTCTGCCCACCGGACAGGGCGTGGACGTTCGCGTGCCAGTCGACGTCGGACACCAGTCCGCCCATGACCTCGCGGATTTGGGGGTTGCGGGCCCATTCATAGTCGGCCTGGTCGCCCACGATCGCAGCACCGACGGTGAGGTCGCCGTCGAGTACGTCACTCTGGTCCAGGTATCCGATGTTGACTTCGCTGCGCTTGGTCACCCGGCCGGAATCCGGGGTGGAGCGCATAGCCAGCAGGCGCATGAGCGTCGATTTGCCGTCGCCGTTCCGGCCCACCATGCCGATCCGGTCGCCCTCCTCAAGTCCGAGGGTGATGCCGTCCAGGACGGTGCGCGTCGCGTACGAAACCGTGAGGTTTTCGCCGCCAAGAAGGTGTGCCAAGGGGACTGCTTTCTACTGCTTAATACGAAGAGGGCTCTTAAAGGAGGGTATCGGAGATGATGCGGGCACCCGGCACGGGCCCGTGCACAGCCCAGGCCGTAAGACCATGGTGCAGCAGGTCCTCCGCGAGGCTTTCGGCCGCCGCCGGGCTGTGGGCCAGCAGGGCCACAGTTGGACCCGAGCCTGAGACGATGCCGGCGATGGCGCCGAGCGATTCGCCCATGCCCAACGTGCTGCGGAGGTCCGGGGCCAGTTCAATGGAGGCACGCTGCAGGTCGTTCACCAGCACCCTGCTCAACGCTTCGGCGTCTCCGCTGCGCAGTGCCTGCAGGATCTTGGGATCCACGCCGTCCGGCTCGGCTGCCACAACGCCCTCGGCCTCGCGAAGCCTGTCCAGGGTCCGGTATACCTCCGGGGTGCTGAGGCCGTACTCAGCTGCCACCAGCACCCAGTCGGTCTGGGCCTTGGCCAGCGCCGGCGAGAGTTCGTCGCCCAGGCCCAGGCCCACGGCCGTCCCGCCCAGCAGGGAGAACGGAACGTCGGCACCCAACTCCCCCGCCAAGTGGGCCAATTCCTCCCGCGACAGGCCGCTGTTCCATAACGCATCGCACGCCAGCAACGTCGCAGCAGCATCCGCCGAACCACCGCCCATGCCTCCAGCGACCGGCACGCGCTTGGTGATCTCGAGGTGGACCCCCGTGGCATGTTCGGAGACATCGGCCATGATGGCAGCGGCTTTGTAGGCAAGGTTGTTCTCATCCAGCGGGATGTCCACGCCGTCGAGGTCAAGGGTGCTGTCCGGGCTGATGCTGACTGTAATGCCCGGGGCCTCCATGCTGGTGGCGGAGACCTCTTCGTAAAGAGAGACCGCCAGGTACACGCTGGCGACCGAATGGTAGCCGTCCGGCCGGAGCGGGCCCACATCCAGGGAAACGTTGACCTTCCCCGGGGCTTTAACGCGGACGGTCCGCGCGGCGAACCGTCCTGCAAGCGCATTCACGCGGTGGCCTCACGGGCTTCGGCAATCCTTGCGAAGGCTAAGATATCGATGACTTCGCCCCGGGCCGTGGGATCGACGCCAGCTGCCACCAGGCAGCGCTCGGCCTCGGCCGCGCCACCTGCCCAGCCCGCCAAGGCCGCCCGCAGGGTCTTGCGACGCTGCGCAAACGCAGCGTCGATCACAGCGAAGACTTGTTCCCGCGTGGCAGTCGTGGCAGGCGGCTCCCTCCGTGTGAAGGCTACTAGCCCGGAGTGGATCTTAGGTGCAGGCCAGAACACGTTCATGCCGATCACCCCGGCCTTGCGCATGCTGCTGTACCACGCGGCTTTGACGGACGGCACCCCGTACGTCTTGGATCCCGGTCCTGCCGCGAGCCTGTCGGCCACTTCGTCCTGCACCATCACGAGGCCGTGTTGGAGGCTCGGGAAGTGCTGAAGCAGATGGAGGACCACTGGTACGGCCACGTTATAGGGAAGGTTGGCAACGAGCGCGGTCGGTTCCACGGGCAGCGTCGTCACCTTCATCGCGTCAGCCTGGACGAGGTGGAAGTCGTCAACGGCCCCTGGCCGCCATTCAGTAACGGTATGGGGCAGCTTCGCGGCCAGGACCGGATCAATTTCGACGGCGACTACCGACTTTGCGGCGTCCAGCAGCCCCAGCGTCAGGGAGCCGAGCCCAGGACCCACCTCCAGGACGGTCTCGTCAGCTCCGATATTGGCAACTGAGACGATCCTGCGGATGGTGTTGCCGTCGATGACGAAATTTTGTCCGAGAGTCTTTGTGGGCCGGATTCCGATCTCTTCCGCCAGCCGGCGTATGTCGGAGGCACCGAAGAGGGGTGCGGGCGCGGCGGGGCTCGGTTCAGTCACCTAGGTATCCTATCCCGGCGGCCATCCCCGCCATGCGGAATCAACGAAATGGCCGGCCCCGGTAGTCCGGGGCCGGCCATTACGTTGATTGTTCAGTCATGCCCGGCGCGGCTGTGGTCGGCTGCCACGGCAGGGTTGGCCCGTGAATCGGGAGCGACGGTCCTAGCTGGTGGCCGCCCAGCCACAGCCCCAGGGCTGGAGGCCACGCTGTGCGTATACGCGGTTGGCGATATCAATCTGCTGGGCCTTGGTGGCCAGGCTGGCGTTCGGGGCGTAGGCACCGCCTCCCGAGCCGATCCATGTCCGGATGTCGAACTGGAGGCCGCCGTAGTAGCCGTTGCCGGTGTTGATGGACCAGTTGCCACCCGACTCGCACTGGGCGATCTTGTCCCACATGGCTTCATTCATCATGGCCGGGGCAGCGGCACCGGTGTTTGTGCCGGCGGTGGTGGTGGCTGCCGGCTTCGCCTTGGTGCCCACCGTGACCTGCTCTGTCACAGGCTGAACGGTCACCGTCTCGGAAACCAGTGTGCGGGAAGCCTCGCGGCCATCAACCAGAACCAGCTTGAAAGTCCGCTCAACCTTTCCGGCGGCGCCAGCCTGGGTCACCTTCTTCTCGCCCTTGAACAAGTCGGCGCTTTCGGAGGTCATAGTCTCGAACTTGACGTCCTCCGTGGTTGCCGCCGTCTGGCCGGTATCCACCCTGGAGACCTTGACCACCATGTTGTTTACCACGGGGGCGTTGCCCGGCTGCGAACTCCGGTCGTTCACGCCAAGGCTCACGCCTGCATCCTCAAGGACGGCCTGCACCGTGGAGGCGGTGGTGGTTGCCGTGGTGACTTTTCCGTCGGCAACGATGCTGACGTTCTTGGGCGTTGTGATGGAGACGAACGACCCGTCCACGGCCAGCTGGGCGTCCTTCGGAACGGACACGGACGATGAACTGGCCACACCGAGCTCGGTCACGAGTCCGGCGACGTCCGGGGACGTGGTGCTGACGGTCTTTTCGGAGCCATCGAGACTGACTTTCACGGCCTTGGCCATGTTCACATTGATAACGGTGCCGTTTTGAACGGTCTCGTCGACGGACGGCGATACCCGGTCCGCCGGCTTCAGGTCCAGTTTTGCGCTTTTGACAACCTGGCCCACTGTGCCGCCGAAGGTCTGGATTGAACTGACCTTACCGTCGACATTGAGCGTGATTGTTTTGTTATTTCCGACAAAGGCGACGAGCCCGAGCACGAGCGCGCAAAGCACCACCAGCTGGGTACCAACCTTGACGAAGCTGAACTTGCCGTCAGATGTGAAAAGCTTGACCACGATTGCCCGTAACTTTAGGACCATCCGGGCACGGGGAAAAACGCAGTAAAACACCCGGCGCAGAACCCCTGAGGTCAGCTCCGGGCACCTTTGCGCCGCCACACTCCACGCGGCAGGCATGCGGCATCACGGCCGTTCATGATCCTGCAGCGGATGAAGTGAATTATCCGAAGGCCTTCCCCGACCCCGGCTAATAGTTACCCACTGTAACCGTAGCGTTATAAAGCGACCAAGAATTTTGCATACCCGGTATTTGCAGGCCCTCAGTCTACGGTGGCGGTCTCAGTCCCAGGATCCGTAGGCCCGCACAGTATTTTCGCTAATCTGCTGACAAAGACCCGCAAGGTCGGCTCCTGTCACATTAGCCATGGCCCTGACCGTGTACGGCACCATATAACTGGCGTTTGCCCGGCCACGGTGCGGGTGCGGAGTAAGGAAGGGTGCGTCGGTTTCCACCAGCACCAGACCGGGTTCGGCCACTGCGAGCGCCGCCCGAAGATTGTGGGCGTTCTTGAACGTCAGGGTGCCTGCGAAGGACATGTTCCAGCCCTCCGAATTGCAGATTCGGGCCAACTCCTCATCCCCCGAAAAGCAATGGAAGACCACGCGCTCGGGAGCCCCTTCTTCACGCAGGACCTTCACTACGTCGTCATGGGCGTCGCGGTCGTGGATCTGGAGGGTCAGGCCCAGCCTCTTGGCGATGTCTATGTGGCGCCTGAACGAGTAGCGCTGATGCACCAGGCCCTCCCCTTCCGTGCGGAAGAAATCCAGCCCGGTTTCACCAATAGCCCGGATGCGGGGATGGGCTGCAAGCCGCTCAATCTCCGCCAAAGCGTCCTCCAGCTCGCCGCGGGCGGCGTAATCCGGGGCGTCATTGGGGTGCAGTGCCACAGCACCCAGCAGCCTGCTGTCCTGACCTACCGCCTCCACGGTGAAGCGGGAGGATTCGAGGTCGCAGCCCACTTGGACCGCCCCTTGCACTCCGACCGCCTGGGCGGCATCCAAGGCAGCGGAAATCCCCACTGGCCCCGCGCCGTCGGGAAAATCAAGGTGGGTGTGGTTGTCCATGACCGGGACCGGCAGCGGCTCGGGCGCCGGCGGAAAGGCCCGCCCGCCAGCAGCCGCAACCGAGGCTGAACCGTCCGTTCCGGCGGCACGGTAGGCGGCGGGAATCAGCGAATTGCACATCCCACTAGCCTAGCGGCGGCCGATCCACCGAGAATTACGGGAACTCTCTGTCAGGCACGGCAGTTCTGTTAGTAGTCTGTTACCAACAGATGCGAACGCCCACCGACGGGCGAAGGCAGGCTTGCTGTCCCGTCCCAGTCGGTACCGGGCTGAAAGGTTGCCGATGGACTCCCACCGACGCACGGCCGTCAATGAGATCGAAACCGCAGGCCGGACCTACGCAGGGATTGCGGAACCGGTCACGCAGCTGAACGGCCACAAGGTCCAGGCGATGGACGCGGCCGCTTTCCACTCTGCAAGCCGGCGCATCCTGGACGAGATCAATACAGTCATCGATGGAAAGTCTGAGGCCGCGAAACTGGCCCTGACCGTCCTGCTGGCCCAGGGCCACCTCCTGCTCGAGGACGTGCCCGGCGTCGGCAAGACGCTGCTCGCCAAGACCCTCGCACGGACCATCGACTGCACAGTAAGCCGGATCCAGTTCACCCCCGACCTGTTGCCTTCCGACGTCACCGGCGTGTCCATCTACAACCAGTCTTCCCGCCTGTTCGAGTTCCGCCCGGGGGCGGTGTTTGCCAACATCGTCATTGGTGACGAAATCAACCGGGCCTCGGCCAAGACACAGTCCGCGCTCTTGGAGTGCATGGAGGAGCACCAGGTCACCGTGGACGGGCACTCCTACAAACTTGATGAGCCGTTTATGGTGGTCGCCACGCAGAATCCGATCGAGATGGAAGGTACCTATCCCCTGCCGGAAGCGCAGCGGGACCGCTTTATGGCACGTATCTCCATGGGCTATCCGGACAAGGACTCCGAGATCGAAATGCTGGAAACCCACCAAGCCACGTCGCCGCTTGCAAAGGTCTCGGCCGTGGTCACCGCCGCAGACGTCGCGGCGATGATTGCCGCTGTCCAGAAGGTCTATGTATCGCAGGCCGTCAAGGAATACACCGTGTCCGTCGGCAGGGCCACCCGTGAGAGTCCCCTGCTCAGGCTAGGCGCCAGTCCTCGCTCGATGCTGCAGCTGCTCCGCGCGGCCAAGGCCACGGCAGCCCTGGACGAACGAGATTTTGTGCTTCCCGATGACGTGGTCAACGTTGCCGAATCTGTCCTTGCCCACCGGATTATCCTGGACCGCAAGGCCGCCAGTGCCGGGGAGACCCCACACAGCGTCATCCGCGGCATCCTGAACAGGCTTCCCGTCAGCCAGGACCTGGCTGACGCCGCGACCCGGTTCGTGGCCAAGCCGGCGCCGGGCACGCCACCGGGCTCCGGGCTCCGCAGGAATCACTAGGCAGAGTCCCATGGCACTGCTGGACCGACTGCCCCGCCACCTTTTCAGCCAGCGCGGCTGGGGCCTGCTCGCGGCCGGTGCCGTGTCGCTGTTGGCCGCTCAGATCATGGGCCGCCGGGATCTCCTGAGCCTCAGCGTCCTGCTGATCGTGCTTCCCCTCATCTCGCTGGCCGGAATCCGTCTGGTCAAGCCCAAATTCCAGGTCTACCGGGAGTTTAATCCTTCGCCGGTGGAAACCTCGGCTGCCACCACTGTCCGGCTGGCTGTGGCGCGCACCGGGCAGGGCACCGGCCGCGCCATCATGGAGGAGCGCCTGCCCCCGCGGTTCGGGGAATCACCGGCGTTCCGCTTCCCCGCGCGGTCGGCAACCGGTGGCACCAGCCGGTATGAATACCACCTGCGTTCCAGCCAGCGCGGTCAATTTCTTATCGGGCCGGTAACGGCGGAGTTCACCGACCCGTTCGGGCTGTCCCTTCACCGGCAGGCAATCGACGACGGCGACACCCTCACGGTGACGCCCGCCGCCGTCGAGCTTCCGGTCACAGGACTCGCTGGGGCTCGCGGGAACGACGGCGTCACCGCGACCCGGATCCGGGCTAACCCGAGCGACGACGACGTGATGACCCGCGAGTACCGGCACGGCGACCCCATGCGCCGGGTACATTGGCCGGCGACTGCCCGGCACGGAGCGCTGATGGTCCGGCAGGAGGAGTCGGTCACTACTCCGGAGGCCACCATCATCCTGGACCAGCGGTTTGTCGCCTTTTCAGGCAGCCCGGGGACCGGATTCGGTGGGATCGGGTTTGGCGGATCCGCTGCCGCGGACGGGCACGACATGCTCACCAGTGGCACCTTCGAGTGGGCAGTGGTGGCTGCCATCTCCGTCAGCACGCACCTTGCCGAACGGAATTATGCGCTGCGGCTGCTCGATGCCCGGGGCGAACCGGCTTTCCTGCGTTCGCCTTCGGCGCCTGAACCGGAGGCGGAGGAGTACGTGGGCACGGGTGGGCTGCAGTCCATCGCCGAAAGCCTGGCTGCCATCCAGCTCTCCGGTCCGCATCACGGCCATCACGGCCATCACGGCCATCACGGCCACAACGAGGCTGGCCGCTGGAGTCCGGCTCTCGCGGCCGCCCCCCGCAAGGACGCCGCCGCCATCGGGCGGGACCATGGCTTTGCGCAGGATCCCGGTCCGGCCCCGTTCGACGACGGACTCATGGACAAACTTTCGGCGCACCGGATGCGGGGTCCTATCATCGCGCTCCTGGGCAGGGTGTCCATGGCCGAAGCCAATGCCTTGGCCCCGGCCGCAGGCTATGGCGCCAATGCGTTCGCCATCATCGTCGCCGAAAGGCCCTCGGAGTTCCACGAACAGCTTGAAGAGCTGCGGCGCGGAGGGTGGCGCGCAGTTGCCGTGTCCCCGGCCGTTCCGGTGCCTGCAGCATGGAGCCACTTTGACCAAGGCGGAGCTGCGCTGGATACCGCAGCAGCCGATGTCCGGCGCGGCGCGGGGGTGACACGATGACACTCGCCCCCGAGAAGCACACCTCCTCCACCGCGGAGCCGGCAATTTCTCAGACATCCGGCCATGCGCCAGGCAGGGTGCGGGTGGGCGCCTACCCGTGGGTCATGGCCGGCGCGGTAGGGCTGTCTGTGTGCGGCGCGGCCCTGTCACTGAACGGTGTCCTGAGGGGATGGGCGTGGTATCTGCCAGTCCTGACCACCGTTTTTGTGGTGTGCCTGACCATGGCCGCGCTGCGGGCCGCCCGGGCGCAGCCGCTCCTGGTCACCGCCGGCGGCCTCGCTTCGCTCATAGCCATCCTGACGCTGACGTTCTTCCGCAGCACAGGCATTGCCGGAATCATCCCGTCGGGCGCCACCATGAAGGAGTTTGACAGGTTCATACGCCGTGCCAGCGAGACGGTACTCGCCGAAAGCGCGCCTGTGGCCCCGAACGCCGGAATCGTCATGGTGACCTGCGCGGTCCTCGGCCTGATGGTCATTCTTATCGACGCATTGGCGTTGCCCCTTGGCACGCCGGCCACCACGGGCCTGGGCCTGTTCGCCATCCTGATCGTGCCCGCCATGGTTAAGCCGCAGAGCGTGGGAGTGTGGAGTTTCAGCGCCACGGTGGCCGGCTACCTGCTGATTCTGGCGTGCAGCCAGTGGTTCGCCCCGGACGCGGGCACACCAGCCGACACCGCCCGCAACCCCGGGCATTTGAAGCGCGCCGCACTCACCGGATCCGTTGCCCTCGTGGCCACGCTGATCATTCCGATGGCCATCCCTGGCTTCGACCAAGGTACATTCCCGCAAGGATCGCGCGTGAACCCCTGGGGCACGTCCACGGGACTTAATCCCATGATCACGCTTGGAAACAGCCTCCGCACTCCCGCTGGAACCGGACGGATCACGTACGCTACGAACGCCGTCACGCCGCTCTACCTGCGTTCGGTCACGGTGGACAATTTCGACGGCGACTCCTGGGGACCGGACGACCGTGAGGAATCGCGCCAACCGGTGGCCGGGCCGATCGAGACTGGCTACGAGATCCCTGCTGAGGAGCAGCTCCGCTACGTGACCGCAGTGGAGACGGGCGCCTTCACGAGCCCATACCTGCCGGTGCCGTATGCCCCCGAATCGATCCGGGGGCTGGGCGGGCGCTGGTCCTGGGATCCCGCCACCCTGAGCATCAAAGGGGTAGATACCAACTCGAGAAGCCAGGAATACACCGTGGTCTCCTCTGCGCCGCGGCTCACTGCCAGTCTGCTCGACCGGTCCTCAGCAGCAGTGCAGGGCATTGCGGAGGATTTCACCCGGGTTCCAGGCAACGTTCCTGACATCGTCAGGACCACGGCCGACTCCGTCACCGGATCGGGCGGCAGCGCTTACGCAAAGGCGATGGCCATCCAGAGATACCTGCGGTCAGCGGACTTCACGTATTCCCTGCAGTCCCCGGTCCAAGGCGGCTATGACGGCAACGGACTGTCGGTGCTCGCCGATTTCCTCACCCAAAAAAGCGGATACTGCATCCACTACGCCTCCGCTATGGCCGTGATGGCCCGGTTGGAGGGGATCCCCAGCAGGATCGCCGTCGGCTACGCCCCTGGGCGGCTGACTGGAGCTACAGTGAACGTCGCCGGACAAGGACCACTCTCCGAGTACGAAGTGGACGCACGTGATGCCCATGCCTGGCCGGAGCTCTACTTCCAAGGGCTAGGGTGGGTACCGTTTGAGCCCACCCCCTCGCGTGGGGTGGTCCCCGAGTATGCCACCGAAAGCTCGGCAGCAGGCGCCCCGGGAGCCATCGAAAACAATGACGACCTCATTCCATCCAACGGTGCGACAGCAACGCCTTTGCCCAGCGCGGCACCATTGCCCGTTCCCGGTAACGGCGGCCCGGGCAGTGAGGCAGGTTCGCAGGTTCTGCCTTGGCTGCTGGGCCTGGCAGGATTGGCAGCGCTGATCCTCCTGCTGTCCTCACCCAGGCTCGTGCGGCTAGGGGTCCGGGCCCGCAGGCTGCGAACCACTGATCCCCCGTCTCCGGCGGCCATCCCCATGGCGTGGTCCGAGCTCCGTGACCTCGGCACGGACTATGGCTTGCCTCCCGGACCGAGTGAGACGCCCAGGTTGTATTCGGCCCGGCTCCGCAGCTCGCCTCTGCTCGGTGAACCCGGCGGAATGGACGACGCCGCGCACCAGGCCGTCATCTCGCTCACCGCCGATTTCGAACGGCGCGCTTACGGCCCTCCTGCCGGCGATTCCCCCGCGGCGGGCAAGGACAAGCCGGCCGCCGCCCGGATTGTGGCCCTTCAGGGCTCCATGCGGGCTAATGTCACCCGGGGCAGAAGGCTGCGCGCCGAGTGGCTCCCGCAGTCGGTCATGGCGCTTTGGGGGAGGATACTGACGGCGCCGTTCCGGTTCGTTGGCCGGCAGGTCCGACGGACGGTAAAGGCCGTCGCACGCTCGTGGTCACGGGCGCGCGACGACCTCCGGCGCCTCAGCGAAGGCTAGTTGCCCCAACCGATGCGCACCTGGCTTCTGCGAAGCCTCAGCCTGCGTAGGGGTCGGCAATGCCGATGTACTGGGTGTAGAGGTATTCCTCGATGCCTTCCAGCCCGCCTTCACGGCCCAGGCCGGACTGCTTGACGCCGCCGAAGGGGGCAGCGGCGTTGGAGATCACGCCGGCGTTCAGGCCGAGCATGCCCGTTTCAAGGCGTTCACCCATCCGGATGCCGCGGTTGAGGTCCCTCGTGAAGACGTAGGCCACCAGGCCGTACTCGGTGTTGTTGGCGAGCCGGATGGCTTCCTCTTCGGTGCCGAAGGTGATGATGGGTGCGACGGGGCCGAAGATTTCCTCGGACAGGATCCGGGTTCCTTCGGTGACTCCAGTGAGGATGGTGGGCTGGTAGAAGTAGCCCGGACCTTCTGCCGGGGCACCGCCCAGGACTGCCCTCGCGCCGGAGGACACGGCGTCGGATACCAGTTCGTGGACCTTGTCCCGGCTCTTGGCATCGATCAGCGGACCCACCTTGGAGTCAGGCTCGGTGCCGCGGGCGGTGGTCATTTCGGACATCTTGGCAGCGAACTTCTCCGCGAACTCTTCAGCGACGGACTCGTGCACAATGAAACGGTTCGCGGCGGTGCAGGCCTCACCCATGTTGCGCAGCTTTGCCAGCATGGCTCCGGCGACTGCGGCGTCCAGGTCCGCGTCCTCGAACACCACGAACGGGGCGTTGCCGCCGAGCTCCATGGAGGTCCGCAGGACGGTTTCGGACGCGTCGGCAAGAAGGCGGCGGCCCACCTCGGTGGAGCCGGTGAAGGAAAGCTTCCGGAGGCGCTGGTCCTTGATCAGCGGGCCGGTGGTGGCGCCGGCCGTGGAGGTTGGAATGACGTTCAGGACGCCGGCGGGCAGGCCGGCTTCCTGCATGACGGCGGCGAAAAGCTGGGACGTCAGGGGTGTCAGGTTGGCGGACTTCAGCACCATGGTGCAGCCTGCGGCGACGGCGGGAGCGATCTTGCGGGTGGCCATGGCCAGCGGGAAGTTCCACGGTGTAATCAGAAGGCAGGGACCCACCGGCTTCTTGGTCACGAGGAGGCGCGACTTTCCGTCCGGGGAGACCGAGTAGCGGCCGAACGCACGGACGGCTTCCTCGGAGAACCAGCGCAGGAACTCAGCACCGTAGGTCACTTCGCCGCGGGCTTCGGCCAGCGGCTTGCCCATTTCCATGGTCATGAGGAGCGCGAAGTCTTCGGCACGCTCGGTCACCAGATCAAAGGCACGGCGCAGGATCTCCCCGCGTTCACGGGCCGGGACCCGCGCCCACGACTCCTGTGCCGCCGCGGCGGCGTCCAGGGCAGCCTTGCCGTCTTCGGCACCCGCGTCAGCAATGCTCAACAGCACTTTGCCCGTGGCGGGGTCCTCGACGTCGAACGTCTTCCCGGAAGCGGCCGGCCGCCACTCACCATTGATAAGCAGGCCGGTGGGAACAGAGGCCAGCAGCTCGCTCTCGCGCTCTGCGGTAACAGCTGGCAGTGCAGTGACAGTCACGATGACTCCCTCGTCAGTAAGGTTTTTCCAGCCGTGCAGCGGCGCCCGAGCGGCACGCCTTGTTGGCTGATTAACTGCCAGACTACTGCCGCCGCCACCGGCGGTCTACGCCTCTACGCACTACAGAATGAGCTCGGCTCTGTGCAGGTGCACAGCGCCGTCCCGCGTGATTTCGCGCTATCAGTCGGCCGTTGGAAGTCTCTCCAAGGCCGGGTCAGCGCGCCGCCAGAACGGCGGAGTACAGTTCTCGCTTGCTGACCCGGACGTCTTCGGCCACCGCTGCAACGGCTTCCTTAAGCCTGATTCCCTGCGCTACCAGCGCATTGACGGCCGCTACATGGTCTTCCGGCGTTCCCGGCGCCTGCTCAGGCGCTCCGCCCAGCACTACTGCGATCTCACCCCGGACCTCATTGCCTTCAGCCCAAAGCAGAAGCTCGCCCACAGTTCCCCGGATGACCTCCTCATAGGTCTTGGTCAATTCCCGGCAGACCGCAATCCTGCGCTCGGCGCCGAACCGCTCCCGCAACGCCCTGAGCATGGCCTCCAGCCGGTGCGGAGCTTCGAAGAACACCATGGTTCGCCGCTCCGCAGCAAGGTCTGCCAACCTGGACGCCCGCTCCCCCGCTTTCCGGGGAAGGAAGCCTTCAAAGCAGAACCTGTCGGTGGGCAGGCCGGAGAGTGCCAGGGCTGTCAGCACCGCTGACGGGCCCGGGGCGGCAGTGACGGTGAGCCCGGCGGCAACAGCTCCCTCAACGAGCCGGAAGCCCGGGTCCGAAACAGACGGCATCCCCGCGTCGGTGACCATGACCATTGTTTTGCCAGCCCTGACGGCGTCGAGGAGTTCGGCTGTCTTCGTCGCTTCGTTGTGCTCGTGGTAGCTGATGACGCGGCCTGCCACCGTGACGCCAAGGTTCTGCACCAGGCGGTGGAGCCGCCTGGTGTCCTCTGCAGCGACGATGTCAGCAGTGGCCAGCAGTTCGACAAGCCGTGCGGAGGCGTCGCCTGAGTTGCCAATCGGCGTTGCGGCCAGCACGATCCTTCCCGGTCCTGCAATGCCGGCGTTAGGCATGGCGTCGTCAGGCAGGTTGGAGTCGGGCAGGGTTTCGGGGTTAGGGTCCACGCCACCAGCCTACTGCTGGCCAGCGGCACAAGCTGCAAAAGGTAGCATGGGGCACGTGACGCAGACCCCCACGCGGCCCGCCGAGGCCGGTCAGGCCCACCCGCTGGACCCGCCCATCGGCCCGCCGGAAAGCGCCGCACTGGCCGTCGCCTCAGCCGGCAAGCCCTGGATCGTCCGGCCAGCCGTGGCATTTTCCACCCAAGCACTCCAAGAGCGGATGATCGGCAGTATCCGCAGCTGGCGTGACTACCCGCCCTCGCTCCGGTTGTGGTTCTGGTTGGTGCCGCTGCTGACGACGGCCATCGGTGGCGTACTCCGGTTCACCCGCCTGGACACTCCGCCCAGCCTGGTTTTTGACGAGACGTACTACGTCAAGGACGGCTATTCGTTGCTCGTCAGCGGCTATGAGCGAAGCTGGCCGGACAAGGCCAACGACTCCTTCAATGCCGGGAACCCTTCCGTCCTCCTTGGCACGCCCGAGTATGTGGTCCACCCTCCGGTGGGCAAATGGATGATCGCCGGCGGCATGTGGCTCTTTGGCGCCGACAACCCCCTGGGCTGGCGTTTCTCAGCGGCCCTTACCGGTACCGTTTCCATCCTGCTGCTCGTCCTCATCGCCCAAAAACTGTTCCGGTCCCTGCCCCTGTCCGCCGCGGCAGGGCTGCTGCTGGCTGTGGACGGACACCACCTGGTGATGTCACGGACGTCGCTGCTGGATATCTTCCTGATGTTCTGGGTCCTGGCTGCCTTCGGCGCCCTGCTAATGGACCGCGACGACGGCCGCCTCAAGCTGGCGGCGCGACTCGCCAGGCAGGCCGCGGCCGGAAAGGATGGCAGACCCTCCCCGGGCCAACTGCTGGCCGGTCCATGGCTGGGCATCCGGTGGTGGCGGATCGCCGCCGGCGTTTGCCTGGGCCTTGCAGTGGGGACCAAGTGGTCCGGGTTGTTCTTCCTGGCGGGCTTCGGGCTGCTATCTGTCGTGTGGGACCTCTCCGCACGCCGGGTCGCCGGAATCCGCGGCTGGATCACCGGGGGCATCATCAAGGACGGGCTACCGGCTTTCGCCAGTATGGTTCCGGTCGCAGCCGTCGTGTACACCGCCACCTGGACCGGCTGGTTCCGTTCGGATGACGCCTACTTCCGGCGCTGGGCCGGGTCCAACCCCTCGACCGAGTGGGGTTGGCTGCCTGACTCTGTCCGGTCGCTGGCCCACTACCACCTGGAGGCGTACAAGTTCCACCAGGGGCTGGGCTCCGAGCACCCCTATGAGGCGAGCGCGTGGAGCTGGCTGGTGATGGGCCGGCCCACATCCTTCTTCTATGAGTCCCCGAAGCAGGGAGCCCCGGGATGCGATGTCCCCAACTGCGCTTCTGCCATCCTCTCCGTCGGCAATCCCCTCGTATGGTGGGGAGCCACCATCTCGCTGGCAGTACTCCTCTTCTGGTGGGCGGGACGCCGCGACTGGCGTGCCGGGGCCGTACTCACCGGGGTGGCTGCGGGCTACCTGCCCTGGTTCCTGTACCCGGAGCGAACCATGTTCTACTTCTACGCCATCTCCTTCGAGCCGTTCCTGGTGCTGGCACTGGTGTACTGTCTGGGCCTCGTCCTTGGACGGAATACAGATCCACTGTGGCGCCGTCGTTCCGGGCTCTACCTGGTAGCACTCTTTGTTGCCGGCGTAGTGCTGCTGTCCGCCTTCTTCTACCCCGTGTGGACAGCCGAAGTCATTCCGTACCATGAGTGGCGCCACAGGATGTGGATGCCTTCCTGGATCTAGGGCAGGATTGCAGAAGACCCTGACGATTTCAGCCCCGCAGCGCTATGGCAGCCGAACGGAGACCGCCTGTGAGAGAAGCAAGCACAGAACTGCTCGTGGAGCTTGATCCTGCCAGCAATGTGACGGACCTCCTCCTGGAACAGCAGGCCAATCCTGCCCACGCCCTGTATGCACGCAAGGGACCCAACGGCTGGACGGACATCACGGCCCAGAAGTTCCTCCAGGATGTCAGCGCCCTGGCGAAGGGCCTGATCGCCGGCGGGCTGGAGCCTGGCGACACCGTAGCGGTCATGTCCGCCACCCGCTACGAGTGGACGCTGGTGGACTTCGCCATCTGGTTCGCCGGGGGCGTCACGGTGCCGATCTACGAGACTTCGTCGGCAAGCCAGATCGAGTGGATCCTGCATGACTCCGGGGCTCTCAGGGTCTTCGCGGAGGACCACGGAAAGGTTGCGCTGGTAGCCAAGGTCCTGGCGGCTTCCGAGCTCCTCAAGGACCGTCTGGTTAACGTCGTGAGAATGGACCACGACGGCGTCGCCCCGGATCTCGCGAGCCTCGCCGCTGCCGGCATGGGGGTTACCGACGCCGAGCTCGAACGGCACCGCTCCGCGGCTGCACTGAACGACGTCGCGTCCCTCGTGTACACGTCCGGGACTACCGGTAACCCGAAGGGCTGTGAAATCACCCATGGGAACTTCGCCCTGGTGGCCAAGAACATCGTGGCCTTCCTCCCGGAGCTCCTGGTGCAGGAGAACGCCCGAACCTTGATGTTCCTGCCGCTGGCTCACGTCCTGGCACGTGCGGTCCAGGTGGTGTGCCTGAGTGCCGGGGCCACGCTGGGGCACACGGGCACCGCAGCACAGCTACTGGAGGACCTGGCCACCTTCAGGCCGACGTTCTTGTTGGTGGTGCCGCGAATTTTCGAGAAAGTCCGGGCCGGCGCCGCGCAAAAGGCCGCCCTTGCCGGCAAATCGGGCATCTTCAGTACCGCATCGGCTGCTGCGATCCGTTTTTCGAAGGAGCAGGACGAAGCTGCCCGGGGTGAGGGCAGCGGGCCCGGTTTCCTGTCCCGCACCGCTCATGCACTCTTCGACCGGCTGCTGTACCCCAAACTCCGCCAAGCCATGGGCGGTCAGATCCGCTACACCGTTTCCGGGGCCAGCCCCCTTGCTGCTGAGGACGCCCATTTTTTCCGTGGTGCCGGCATTCCCGTCCTTGAGGGGTATGGCCTGACCGAAACTACCGCACCCTGCACTGTGAACACCCCCACCATGACCAGGGTGGGCAGCGTGGGCATACCCATTCCCGGCACTACCATCCGAGTCGCTGAGGATGGCGAGATCCTGGTGAAGGGCATCGGCGTTTTCAAGGGATACCACGCCAACGAGGCCGCCAACGCGGAGGCTTTTGTGGACGGATTCTTCCGCACCGGGGACCTTGGCCGGCTTGACCCCGAGGGGTTCCTGACGATCACGGGACGGAAGAAGGACATGCTGGTCACTGCCGGCGGGAAGAACGTTGTTCCCGGTCCCCTCGAGGAAAAGATCCGCGCCCACCAACTGGTGGGTCACGCCGTGGTCGTGGGAGAAGGGAAGCCGTTCGTCTCCGCCCTTGTCAGCCTGGATCAGGAAGGCCTGGAGAGCTGGTGTGCGCTGCACAAGGTGCCGGCACTGTCCCGGCGCGAAGCCGCGGCTGATCCGCGGGTGCGGGCGGCCATCCAGGAAGCAGTGGACCAGGCCAACGCACTGGTCTCCCAGGCCGAATCCATCCGCAGCTTCGCAGTGCTGGACGCCCAGTTCACCCTCGATTCAGGGCACCTGACGCCGTCGCTCAAACTCAAGAGGGCCGCCGTCGTCCGCGATTTCGACGCGGAAATCACCAAGCTTTACGGCTGAACTGCCCCCGGGGGCGGAGCCGCCCGCCCCTACACGGCCTCGACCTTTGCCGAGGCCTCCTGCTCGTCATCGGTCAGGCCGCGGCGGCGGCGTGTAGGCCACGTCAGAACCAGGGTTGCCAGCGCCACAAGCAGCACGAGGGCGGCTATCACGATTCCGGCGTCGATCCAGAACTGGCCCGGGAACAGCCTGATCAGGGTGTCCTCCAGCGCAAAGGTCCATGTCCCGCTGGCGAAGAAGATGCGGTGGAATTCGGTGAAGAACTGTTGCCAGCCCAGCACGGCCAGCGCACCGAGACCCAGGATGATCACCAGGGTCAGGATTGATCCTGCGAAGAGGCCGCGGCGCACCCCGCCATTGCTTCGGCGGCGCAGGTAGGCGATCGCGATGATGCTGACGAGGATCAGGAGGGCACCGGCGCCGAAAGCGGAAAGGATGACGAGTTTCACGTCCGCCATGTGGCTGACCTCGCTGCCTTTGAAGAGCTCGTCTCCGCTGCGGTTGACGAGTTCGCCCAGGTAGCGGGGCCCGGACCAGTTGCTGAGGTAGTCAACGGCGTAGGAGCCGTAGGTCATTCTGTCGTCCGTGCTGAAGCCGTAACCGTCGCCCGGAAATCCGGGGCGGTTGTACTCGATCCAGAGGAACAGGGGGCTGGTGACGGCGCGGACTCCCAGGACCAGGAGGATGACGGGATACATGATGGCGAGCAGCACCTGCATCACACGCGGCGTCAGCGGCTTGGCCTTTGCCGCACTCTCGCGCTCGGCGTTGCGCCGCTCAACTTCTTCCTGTGGCGGACGGACCTGGAGGGCCGAGGTGGGCAGCGGTTCGCTGAACAGCGGCGGACCTTCTTCGCCCGCAGGTTCGACGGCGGCCTCGGCAGCCTTGCGGCCAGCCCGGCTTTCGGGCTGCGGGGAAGTTTCCCCGTTGCTGCCTGTGCTCTTCGACGGCCCGGTGCTGTCAGGCCGTTTTGAGGGCCCCGTCTTGTCCGGGCTGCCTGACGGGGAGTCACTCATCCACGAAAAGGCCGGCTCATCCGAATCCGCCGAGGTGTCCAAGAGGGGATCCGGCTGCGGCTCCTTGCGTTTGGCAGGGGTCGGAGAATTGTCATTCACAGCAGCGTCACTTCCGTTGGGGTCCGTGGAGCCGGCTCGGGTCCGGGCAGCACAAGTATCTCTTGACGAGCCTACCGTCCGGTCCTCCGGCAGTGCGAGGTGCCACCCCGGGCAGGCATCGATTCAGGCTGCGATTTCGCTGTACCCGGCATCCTCGGTGCCAAGGTCACCGCGGGCCCCCGCCAGATAGGCCCGCCGGCCCCAGACCAGTACATACAGCCAGTACGCGGCCAGTACCGCGGACCCAATGCCAATCTTCGCCCACACAGGCAAGGGACTGGGGGTCACGAATCCTTCCACCAGGCCGGAGACGAACAGCACCAGCACCAGCCCCAGCGCCACGGTGATCAGGGACCGGCCTTCCTGCGCGACGGCACGGCCGCGGGTGCGGCGGCCAGGGGAAACCATGGCCCAGAAGATCCGCAGCCCCGCGGCGCAGGCGATGAACACCGCCGTCAGTTCCATCAGGCCGTGCGGGAGGATGTAACTGTAGAAAACGTCGGTCTTGCCGGAGGCGGCGAAAATACCGGCAGCAATGCCAACACCCTGGGCGTTGCTGAACAGGATCATGGGCACCCAAAACCCTGTGATCCCCAAGGCAACGGCCTGCGCGCTGATCCAGGCGTTGTTGGTCCAGACGGCACCGGCGAACGAGGCTGCCGGGTTTTCCGAGTAGTAGTCGATGAAGTCCTCTTCGACGTACTGCCGGACAGCTTCTTCGGACGCGACAGCACGGAGCGCCTCCGGCGAGGTCCCAATCCACAGCGCGTACGCGGCGCCGATCAGGATGAACGCTGCCCCGCAGGCCACCGTCAGCCATCGCAGGCGGTACAGCGCGGCAGGCAGTGCGACGACAAAGAAGCGGGCCAGATCGGCCGCAAAATTCGAGCGGGCTCCCGTGAAGCGAGTCCTCGACTGGGCCAGGGTTGCCGAGAGTGACGCCGAGAGCCCACTTTCAGGGGCGATGGAGCGGATGAGGGAAAGGTGCGCGGAAGTCAGCTGGTACAAGCGCAGCAGTTCGTCGGCTTCGGCCCCGCTGAGGCGGCGTTTGAAGGCAAGCTTGTGCAGCCTCGACCAAGTATCCCCATTGACGGCGGAGAAGGCATCCATATCCACGGCTACAGCCTAACCTCACGCCATTAGACTGTGAGCGTCTGCAGGATAATTCGCGTGGAACGGAACACCGCATTGAGCTCAATCGTCACGGGCGAGGCCGTTGTCCTGGAACTGCGTCCCGCCTCCTTCGCCGCGCGTGCGCTGGGGCTGCTGCTGGATGTGATGGTCAACGTGGTCCTGCTGGTGCTCATGCTGTTCGGCGTGGCCGCCGCCAGCGCCGAACTCGATGAAGCTGCCGCCCGGGCCCTGATGCTTTCCAGCGTGGTGTTCTGCTTTGTGATTGTCCCGGTGGCGGTGGAAACCCTGAGCCGGGGCCTCTCGCTGGGAAAGCTGGCTGCGGGTCTGCGCGTGGTGCGAGACGATGGCGGCGCCATCCGCTTCCGGCATGCCGTCATCCGCGGGCTGACCGGCTTCCTGGAGATCTACCTCACCCTCGGCGGTCTTGCCATTGCTGTGGCGCTCTTCAATGACAGGTCCAAGCGGCTCGGGGACATCATGGCGGGAACGTACGCCCTCCGGAGCCGCGTGCCCGTTGAAGGGGCGGCCCCGGTGTATATGCCGCCCCGGCTGCGCGCCTGGGCAGCAGCAGCCGATATCGGCCGCATCCCGGACGCCACTGCCCGCCAGGCATCCCAGTTCATTCGCCAGGCGGGCCGGATGTCACCACTGTCGCGTGCAGGCATGGCCGCCTCGATTGCGACCGAACTGGCAAGGCATGTGGCACCTCCCCCGCCGCCGGGAACCGGCCCTGACGAGTACCTGGCCGCCGTGGTTGCCGAGCGCCGCAACCGGGAGCTGTCGCGGCTCGGCGAGGCCCGTCGTCGTAATTCCGTAGTGGGCGAGCGCCTGGAACGGCTCCCGTTTGGGTCGTGACGGTCAGTTGTCGTACTCAGCCCAAGGGATGTTCCAGTCACCGTAGCCGTCTTCGTGGGCCGCGTAATCCCCTTCGGTGTTGATGATCTGCACCACATCACCAGTGGTCATGTTGTCAAAGACCCAGGCGGCGCCGTCGGGGGCGAAGCCGATGCAGCCATGCGAGACGTTTTTGTTTCCGATGTACGGGAATGCTGATTCGAGCGCCTGATGAATGTAGGCGCCGCTGAGCGTCAGGCGGATTGCGTACTCAACATCCACTTCGCCGTAGTAGGCGGGATCCCCGGGCTTGAGGCCGATGCTCGCTGCCCTGAAGTGGTCGTAGCGGTTCTTCTCCATCAGAACGGCATAGCCGCGGGCGGAGGGGAAGCGCTCATCTCCCATGCTGACCGGCAGCGTCTTCACTACTTGGTCGTTGACGCTCAGGGTAAACGTGTGCGCGGCGGCGTCGGCGACGGCCACCCGCTTGTCGCCGAAGTTGACCTTGACTTTTTTGTTGAAGTTGGCGATCTGCCCGTTTCCGAGGTCAACGCCGAAGAGCTGCATGTCCATGGTGACTGTGGAATTGGCCGCCCAGAAGGCCTCCGGCCGGTACCGGACCATTGTGTCGCTGAACCAGTGGAAGGCTCCGGTCTGGCCGGCGCTGGAGGTGATCTTGATGGCCTTTTCGACGTCGGCACGGTTCACCACCGGTTCGCTGAAAATGACCTGGAGGGGCTGGCCCACACCGACCTTCATGCCATCCAGCGGGTAGATGGCTGCATCCGCTTCATGCGTGCTTGAAACAGTACTGAACGAGTGCGTTGTGCTGGTTTCGCGCCCGGCCCCGTCGGTGACCACGTAGGTGTAGCTGTACTCGGTGTTGAACTTGAGGGGTTCGGCGGCGGTCCAACTGCTCCCGTCGTCAGCAAAGGTGCCCTGAACGGGGTCGCCGGCCGTGCTGGTCAGCGTGACGCTCTCGATCCGCCCGTTGCCAACCTTGACGGCGACAGGCGCTGCTGGATTGACCTGCTTGGCGCCGTCGGCCGGTGCGACATCCACCTTCACCGGAGCAATCACGGGCGACGCGATGCCGGGGGCCGAGCGGACAGCAGAGCCCGCCTCGGATTCCAAAGAAGCATTGGCCAGGCCCGGCGCTACCGCGGCGAACGCCCCGCCGGCAGCGGCCAGGACGCACACCATAGCCACCAGGAAGATCTTCTTGGCGGTTCCGGGACGGCGCGGCTTATTGTCAGGCTCCATATATCGATCTTATGGGTAACAGGTAACAACCCCGGGCACGGCCGGCGCCCGGGGCGTCACGCCTCAGTAACGATAGTGCTCTGGCTTATAGGGGCCCGCGACGTCGAGGTCAAGGTAGTCGGCCTGCTCCTTGGAGAGTTCCGTCAATTCGACGTCGAGGGCCGCGAGGTGGAGGCGGGCAACCTTTTCGTCCAGGATCTTCGGCAGCACATACACCTGGTTGACGTACTCGCGCTCCCCTTCGGGCTGGTCGCGCTTGGTCCACAGCTCGATCTGGGCGATCGTCTGGTTGGCGAAGGAGTTGCTCATCACGAAGGACGGGTGGCCCGTGGCATTGCCAAGGTTCAGCAGCCGCCCCTCGGACAGGACGATGATGGAGCGCTCTTCTGCGGTCCCGGCGTCGAAGACCCACTCATGCACCTGGGGCTTGATTTCCACTTTCTTGATGCCGGGGATCCGGGCCAGTCCTGCCATGTCGATCTCGTTGTCGAAGTGGCCGATGTTGCCCACGATGGCCTTGTCACGCATGCCGGCCATGTGCTCGGCCAGGATGACATCCTTGTTGCCGGTAGTGGTGATGAAGATGTGGCCTTCGCCCAGCACGGACTCCAGCTTTGCCACCTGGTAGCCGTCCATGGCAGCCTGGAGCGCGCAGATGGGGTCGATTTCAGTGACAATGACCCGCGAACCCTGACCGCGGAACGCCTCAGCGGCGCCCTTGCCGACGTCGCCGTAGCCGCAGACGACGGCGACCTTGCCACCCATCAGGACATCGGTGGCGCGGTTGATGCCGTCCGGCAGTGAATGGCGGATGCCGTACTTGTTATCGAACTTGCTCTTGGTGACGGAGTCGTTGACGTTGATAGCCGGGAACAACAGCTTGCCCTGTTCAGCCAACTGGTAGAGGCGGTGCACGCCGGTGGTCGTTTCCTCCGTGACGCCGCGCAGGCGGGAACCGATGCGGGTCCACTTTTGCGCGTCCTCCTGCAGGGACGCACGCAGGACATCCAGGAAGACAATGCCTTCTTCGGATTCGTCCGCGGCGGCGGCCGGAACGGCGCCAAGGGCCTCGAACTCGACTCCCTTGTGCACCAGCATGGTGGCGTCTCCGCCGTCGTCGAGGATCATGTTCGGCCCGAGGTCAGGGTCGGTGTCGGCCCCGGGCCAGGTCAGGATCTGCTGGGCAGTCCACCAGTATTCTTCAAGGGTCTCGCCCTTCCACGCGAAGACTGGAACGCCCTGTGGATCCTCAACAGTCCCTTTGCCTACGACGACGGCAGCAGCGGCTTCGTCCTGGGTGGAGAAGATGTTGCAGGAAGCCCAGCGGACCTCCGCGCCCAGGGCTGTGAGCGTCTCGATCAGCACGGCGGTCTGGACCGTCATGTGGAGGGAACCGGCGATCCTCGCGCCCTTGAGCGGCTGCGTGGGTCCGAATTCTGCGCGGAGCGACATTAGCCCGGGCATTTCGTGCTCCGCGAGGCGGATCTGGTGCCGGCCGGCCTCTGCCAGTGAGATGTCGGCAACCTTGTAATCAAAAGTCATGGGGATCCTTTGCTCTGTCCGATGGGGGCGACGGGCGTCAGTGCGCCTGCGGTGGGTGGGGCGGGTGATGGAGGCTTATGGCGTGTCGTCAGCGGCGGCCGAACCAGACCGGGAGTCGTGCTGGTCCGAGCCGGCGGCGTTGGCAGCCTGAAGCAGTTCCGGCGGCAGGAGCAGCGGAATGCCGTCCTCGATCGCGTAGCGGAGCTTTTCGCCGGAGTCCCCAGCCGCCGTCGAGACGAGTTCCTCGCCTTCCTGGATCAGCTTCGACCCGGTGACGGGGCAGCGCAGGACTGACAACAGTTCAGGACTGATCTTTGGCATGGTTGATGCTCCCTGGAGGGCCTGTTTGCCCCGGTGGCTGACTGATTAGCAGGTTCCAGCCTACCGCCAGATGGGCGTCAGGACGGTTCACGGAGCACACGGAGGTGGCCACGGCGGGCACCTTCGGCAGCAGCCGGCGCCTCGAGTGCTGAGTGGGTCAGTCGCTGCGCCTGCGACGCGGGAGCCTGCGGTGGGAGAGCTGCGGCTTCCCGGACGGCATTGGCCAATGCCAGGAGGTCATCGGGCCCGGGCTGGTGGGGTGTGGACGGCATCGCCAGCCGGAGGACTTCCCAGCCGCGGGGCACTGTCAGTGACCCGGCATGCTGCTCGCACAAATCGTAACAATGCGGCTCGGCGTACGTGGCCAGGGGGCCCAGGACGGCCGTGGAGTCTGCGTATACGTACGTCAGAGTGGCCACCGCCGACTGGCGGCAGCCTGATCTTGAACATTGACGGATAGCTCCCACGACATCCCAGACTACTCGCTGTCGCCGCCGGTTCCCTGCATTGCCCCCGCACGCCGCGCCATGGCGGCCGTGGCACTTTATGTCGCGCAATCGAGCCGCCGGGTTTAGAGTCAATGTATGCAGTCATCGAACCATGATTCAGGCTTTACGGTCCGGTTGGCTGACCCGGGTGTCCGCAGTGGGGACACCGGTTCGGACTCCCCGGGCAGGAGTTTCGCGATGCGCCGCCGGAACAGGCACGGGCGCGGCCTGCGGGGCGAGCTGATGCTGCCCACCCATCCCGGTTACCGGACCCGGTCAGACCGGTTCGATGACATGGTTCTCGACTCCGCGCAACGGCTCCACGATATCTGGGGCAAAACCCTGGACGGTGTCCGGTTTGCCGTGGACGAAATACCCCCTCAGCTGGAACAACTCGTGGCCGACGCCGGTGCGGCCCCCATGGGTTCCTATACTCCGGCCACCGCTGACGAGGGTCCCATCATCACCCTGTACCGCCGAGTCGTGGAACAGGGCTGCGCCAGCCGGGAAGAGCTCCAGGACCTGGTCCACGACGTCGTTGTGGAACACACAGCCGAGATGCTTGGCGTGGCGCCCGAAACCCTCGACCCGGTGTACCGCCGCCGTTACTGATTACTGACTACCGGACAGTGGTCCTGCCGCCACGAGTTCGGTCAGTACCCGAGCGTGACCGGAACTTGTTCCTGGCCTGACGCGGCGGGCATGAGGGCGAGCGAAGAGATGTCCTCCCGCCCGTCCTGCTGCAGCAACAGCGCCCCGTACGCGGCGTCTCCCGAGGCGGAAACGATATACCCCACCACGGTGGATTCTTCGACCTTCTCGGGGACATCGATTGACGTGGTGGTTCCCCCTGCAATGTCCGCCGTAGACGCGGCCTGGATCTTGCCGTCGGCTGTGATGGCCGAGTAAGAAATGGAAGCCCGGTCCGCCAGGGCGCCAAAAATCAGGATTCGTTTGCCGCCCTGGGGCACCGGCACCACGTGCTGGCTGCCCAGCCGAACTCCAGCCGCGGCCCACGCGACGTCGGACGCCTGGTTGTCCTTGAGCCCGCGCGTCACCCGTGCCGCAGCTACAAACGACACGTCGGAGGTGGCGGCCACGGTGTAGTGGCCTGTCGGAACGCCCGCCAGGGAAACCTCGGTCACTGAACCGGCTTTGGCAGTAACCACTCCCCCGCCCGGCAACGCTTTCTGGCCGTCGCGCCCAAACAACTTGATCTCCACCACCGCGTCTGATTGCCCCGGGACAGTGATTTGCAGTGCAGGGCCGGCGTCCTCGTAGCCCTTTTCGCGGGTAAGGGACGAGAGGGCGCCGGCGTCCTGGATGTCGATGCCGGTCATGACCTGGCGTGCCGCCGGGGCGGCCCCGGGGGAAATGAAATCCACCCCGCCGGGCGTCAGACCCCTCAGTACACTCTGCTGGATCGCTGCGGCCACGGGACCTCCGGCGCTGCGCACGTGGACGCTGAGCTGCGCTTCGCCGGGAGCGAGTCCTGCCAGGACGATGGACCTCGTACTGCCTGGTGCCACCAGCAGGCCGCGGCTTCCTGGCGCCTGGATCTGGCCCTTGGTGCCGTACAGCTCCAGGCTTACGGTAGCTGGCGTGGTCGAGGCATTGCTGAGGGTCAGGACGGAGGTGCGCCCCAGCGTGGTGCTGGCACCGGCCAGCCATACGTCGTTGGAAGGCGGCTGGCAATTGGCAGCAGCGAAACCCTGGAGATCGCCATCGGTTGCCGAGAACTTCATCAGTGCCGCCGCCGAGGCCTTTTGGCCGTTCCGGGCATCAGCGCTCAAGACGCTCGCGGCGTCCACGGCCCGTTGTTCGATGACGCCGGCTTTGAGCTCCTGCGGACCGGCTGCCCCGCCTGCCTGGGCGTCGTCCCGCGCGATTTCGACGGCGGCGGTCCCGTCAAGGGCGGACAGCCGGCTGCCGGGGAGGACCCCGCCGGGAGCACTGATGACGGCGCCGGAGACGACGCTGCGTGCTGTCGCGGATTTCGGACTGAACTGAGGATCGGTACCTGCTTCGGTACCTTCCAGGAGCCGGGCAGGACCCGGGCAGACGCCAACGCTGGAGCCTGCCGGCACAGCAGCCAGCGCGGCCGGAAGGCTTCGGCTGCCCGCCGGTTCGGGAGCAAGCGTGCCCGCGGCAATGATTCCCCCGGCGGCGGCAAATATCGCCGCGGAGGAGACCAGGCCGGTCAAGAGGCCCTTGCGGGACGCGTTGCCCCCTTCCGGGGTTTTGTCCTTATGCATTCTGGTGTTCCTTACGCAAGGAGCCTTCATCCCGGGACAGCCCGGTATTGGGCCGGCGGGCCGGCATGGGGATCGCGAGCATGACAGTGAGGCCAATGACGGTGATCTGCAGGATGGCGGACCACAGCGCCCAGGGGTTCTCGTAGCGGATGGTGAGCTGCCCCGCCGAAGGCGGCAGGGTAAACGCCTGGGCCCAGCCTGAGGTAGTGGACGTGAGCTTCCGGCCATTCAACCAGGCGCTCCACCCGGGATCTGCACGTTCAGCGAGTACCACCAGCCTTCCGTCAGTTCCCTCAGGGACTGCCGTGTCGACGTCGTCAAAACCTGACGGCAGCAGCGCAATAGCGGCGCCTTTGCTGTCAACGATCCGGGCACGGTGGGCAACATCCGCCGGCTGCAGGACGGGCTGGTTCAACGGAGTGATCCGCCAGAGCCACCCGACGTCCGTCTGTCCGACGGCGATGAGTCCAGGCACTGCGTCCATCCTGCTGGCGGTCAGCTGGGCAGCAGTATCCACAGAACGCAGAACCACAAACCCCACCCCCAGCTGCTCCAGTTCAGGGCGGGGGTCGACTCCTTCTCCGGCCACGATGGTTGCTACGACGCCGCGGAGTGTGCTTGTGACGGTGTCGTCGTCGCGCACTGTTTCGATGCCAGGCGCGCCCAGGATGTTCCGGGACGACGCGATGGTGGACAGGCTGTCCAAGGTGGTGCCGGCACCGCGCATCAGGGCAGCGTTGAATGTGCCGTCTTCGGAGGTGCTGATCAGCAGCGTCCGAGTCTGCTCCGGGCCTGTTCCGCGGTCGATTGCGGTGGCCGGGAGGGTCCGGGGATCACCGGCTTCCACCAGCCGGGGAACGCCGAGCGGTTCGCCTGCTGCATTCTGGGGCGGACCCGCCGCGGTGGCTTGCCTGAGCAGGTTCTGGGCGGACCAGGCTGCCATTCCGGCCAAAGGGCCGGCCAGCAGCAGGACCGTGGCCAGCGCGACGGCAGAACGAAGGAGGATTTTCTGCGGCCTTGTGGCAGCGGAGACCCCGTCCGCGGCATCGAGTAGCCGTTCGGCGCCGATGAGTGCGGCACCCAGCAAGGCGAAGCCGGCCGCCGAGACCGACGGGCCGGTGAAGGGTGTCACCAAGGTGTCCGCGTTGACGGCGGTGGCGACGTGGCTGGCCAACCAGCCGGCAGCAAGGACGATGAGTGCGGCCAACCAGAGGGCACGTGCCGCGTGGCTCCGCTTTCCCGGCACCAGAATCGCCGCAGCCGCGAGGACCAGCACGGGCACGGCTACCAGCAGGGCGAGCAGCAGGGCCCACGGGACGGCGCCGCTGAAGAACGGAAGTCCGGAGAGCCCGCCGTCGGCGGTGAACCTGATCGGCTGGCCCAGGATCTGCTGCCACAAGGGGGCGCCCGTGAAACCCAGCGGAAGGCCTGGATCAGCAAGCAGTGCGCGCGGCCTGTCCAGCACGGACAGGGCGAACGGGATGAACAGCGCCGCGCTGGGGAGCAGGGCCCACCAAACGGTGCGGCCGCGACGGCCCAGCAGGAGCCCGCACAGGACAATGACGACGGCGGCCGGGGCCAGCAGCGAAGGTGCGGAGGCGGCGACGACCGCCAGGGCCAGGCCTGCGGCCGCAGCGGCCGTCCAGGACGGCGTGCCGTTGATTCCCGGCTTCTCCGGCGGCCTCTCGGTGAAGCGCCGGTCACCGGGCGATGGCAGCAGGAAGCGACCGTGTCCCAGGGCGGTGCCGGTGGCGCGCAGCAGTGCCAGGACAACCACGGGGATCATGATGTGCGCGATCAAGGCGCCAACCCGGCCCTGGTTCAACGCGACCTGCAGTGCCGGCGCGGCTGCCCAGAACAGGGCGGCGACAAGGCGGAACCTGCGTCGGAGCGTCAGGGCGCCGGAGGCGAACCAAGCCGTCAGACCGGCCAGCGGGGCCGCCAGCAGGAGCAGCCATGCCATGGCGCCGTTTGCGTCGCCGCCGCCCAACAGGCCGAGGATCCATAACACGTAGCCGAAAGGGTCACCCTTGCCTGGCAGACCGGCGCCCAGGCTGATCCACCAACTGGACGCGTGATGCCAGATCTCACCGAGGGTGGAGGAGACAGGTATCAGGGCACCGCCGGAAACAGCCTCTGCACGAAAGAGGCCGGAGAGTGCAGTCAGAGATGCCACGGACGCAATCAATACCGTTGCCAGCGCGCCGCTGCCCACCCAGCCTCGTTCACTGGTGGTCAGGGCGGCAAAATCATCAGCTGAATCGCCGCTCGGCTGGTCGGCGAGGGGATCCTTTTTGAGGCCTTCCGTGGGCAAGGCGTCGGATCCCAGCGCCTCCATGAGGGAGCGGCGGTGGCTCCAGACCTCGCGGCGGGACGTCTGAAGCTTGCTGACCACCGAGCGGCGGATGCGTCGCGTTCGTGCGGCAGCCCGACGCGCCTTGGCCACTGCGCCCGGCCGGCCCAAGGCTGTCAAGGTGGCTGCGAACTGGGCAAACCCGTACCCCGGATCCTTGACCGCGATGCTGAGGACCAGTTTGAAGATGCTCCCAAGGAGCGCGCCAACCGCGTGCAGCGGCACCTTCCATAGCGGTGCGTGCTTGAGCCGTAGGTGAACCTGTGCTTTCCTGGCGGCGGAAGCGTTCCCGAGGGCATGGGGTCTGTGGGCCACATGGAACATCCTGGCGGTAGGCACCACCACCACCCGGTGGCCGGCAAGGCGGTTTCGCCAGCAAAAATCGATGTCGTCACCGCTGCCTGGCAGTGCGGGGTCAAATCCCTGCAACTGTTCCCAAACGTCCCGGCGGACCAGCATCCCGGCCGAGTTCACCGCGAAGGTGTCGCTGCGGCCATCGTATTGGCCCTGGTCCAGCTCGTCAGCATCGATCAGGGTGAGGCGTTCCGCCCACCTGCTGGTGGAAAGTCCGACGTCGATCAGCCGGCGCTGGGCGTGCCAGTCGAGCTGTTTGCAGCCGGCGACCGTCACCGAGGGTGCGCGTTCGACTGCGCCTAGCAGTTCGGCCAGCGCTTCCGGGCACGGTGCGGCGTCGTCGTGAAGCAGCCAGATCCACTCCGTGGACGCACTTTCGGGATGTCCGGCCCAAGGCGACAGGGCTTCGAGTCCGGCACGGACGGCGCCGCCCATGCCGGTTTTGGAATGCGGAAAGTTGATGACATTGGGTTCGCCGAGGGCCCGTGCCAAAAGGGTTTCGGAGTCGTCCCTGGAGCCTGTGTCGACACCAATGGCTGAGTCGACAGGCCGGGTCTGGTCAGCCAAGGCAGCCAGGGTTCTGGGGAGATAGGCACTGCCGTTGTGGGACACCACAACGGCAGTGACATGCACTTCCTGAAGAATTAGATTGCTCGCTTCCTTAGCCGCCGGCGCTCACGCTCGGAAAGGCCTCCCCAAATGCCAAACCGTTCGTCGTTAGCCAGCGCGTATTCAAGGCATTGGGACCGCACGTTGCATGCGCCACAGACCTTCTTGGCATCGCGGGTCGATCCTCCCTTTTCAGGGAAGAATGCTTCCGGATCCGTCTGGGCGCACAGGGCGTCAGTCTGCCAGCCCAGTTCGCCCTCGTCGTCGAAGTCCTGCTGGAAGGGCAGCCCGATCCATACCGGCTGCGTAGTACTTCCGCCAGCAGGGACCTGGAGTTCCATGGGCGGATCCAGATCGTCATCGTCCTGGTCGTGTCCGCCGTCCAGCAGCGCTTCATGGGCTGCGAGGAATGCAGTTGCCTGATCCTCAAAAGACTCTTTGGTGTTGCGGTTGTAACGCTCGGCGGCGTCCGGATCCGCAGGATCCACGTACCAGTCGCTCGGCACGCCTCGTGAACGGTATTTCACCGTCGCCTGACCGGCGACGACTGCATCTTCATGGATACGCTCTGCTTGCCCCACGGCGACCCTCCTGATGTTGCTGCCCCTGCCTGGATACTTGGACACTCGGTTGTGTGCCGGTACTCGCGCAATGGCGTTCGATATCTAATTACACGCGTGTAACTACAGGCGAGTCAAGCCGCGGAGGGATAATAATCAACAATCCCGGACAACTCGGGTCACGCCACGCCCGGGAATTTTTGCCGACACGCCCGCCCGGGAAGCCCAGTCACTCAAGGAGCTTCGACTTTCCTGCCAAAACCCATGGAATTCGGGCAAAAACTACAGCGTGAGCGTGAATAACGCAAGCGAAATGAGAAACTGATGTGAGTAACATCACAGACTGCGCACAGATTCGTGGCTCAGTTTTACTCCCGTCCGGGGCCCACGAAGCCGGTGACTGGCTCAGGCTGCCGTGCCAAGATGTAGCAATGAGCATCCCAGCGATCGAACTGATGACAACCCTGCGCTCCGGACATTCCACATCGCCGCGCCTGACCTGGTACGGACCGGACTCAGAGCGGGTCGAACTTTCCGGGCGGGTGCTGGATAACTGGGTTGCCAAGACCAGCAACCTGCTGCAGGACGAACTCGACGCCGAGCCAGGTATGCGGGTGAACCTTGACCTTCCGGCACACTGGAAGTCGGTCATTTGGGCCCTTGCCGCCTGGCAGGTCGGAATGGAAACCGTGTTGGACGGCGGTGAAGCCAACTATCTTGTGACGGATCGGCCGGATTCAACCGGCACGTACGACGCCGTCGTTGCCGTTGCCCTTCCGGCGCTGGCAATGCGGTGGCCAGGTGAGCTGCCTGGTGGCTTCATCGATTACGCCTCCGAAGTCCGCTCACACGGTGACGTGTTTATGGCCCACACCGATCCTTCGGCTTCAGGATGCGCCGTGCGCGGCAGCGACGGCCGGCGCCACCTCCATGAGGGACTGCTCACCGGCTTTGCAGCCCCGCACGAAGAGGGAGTCCGCCTGCTGGTGGCAGCTGCAGACGGCCTGGAAGCGGCCTTGTCGAACTCCCTGGGCGCCTGGCACAGTGGCGGGTCCGTGCTGCTGGCTCATCCGGACGTGGACCTGACGGACAAGCTCCTGGCGGCTGAACGCATCCGCGGCAAGTAGCGTTGCCGGACCCACGCCTGCTGACTGCTGGAACCCGGCTTTAGGACTGGCGGGGGCTTTCCGGAGCTTCCCTCTCCGGGTGTTCTCCGCCCTGGGCGGCAGCAGCGGCTTCCTTATCAAGTTGGTGCAGCTCGATGAGCTCGTGGTCGTGGTAGAACTCCGGCTCCTGGTCCAGTTCCTCATTGAAGACCCAGAAGCGGTAGGCGAAGAACCGGAATATGGTGCCCAGGACCAGGCCCACCACGCTGCCGGCAATAAACAGGGAGGGCTTGTCGTTCAGGTCCAGGATGTACTTCGCGAACCAGACACAGCCGGAGGCGATGAGGAGTCCCACAAGGTTCATCACCGCAAAAAGCCCCGCTTCACGGGCCACGTTGGCCTGCTTGCGGTGGCGGAACGTCCAGTAGCGGTTGGCAACCCAGGAGAAAATACTGGCCACGATCGTGGCTACAGCCTTGGCCCAGACCTCGCTGCCATGCATCGGTCCGGTGAACAGCCAGATGTAGACTGCCGAGTCAATGACAAAGGCCACACCGCCCACCGCACCGAATTTGGCCACTTCACGCCAAAACAGCGAGGCGAGCCCCCGGATTCGATCTGCAAGTGAACTAAACATGACCCTCCATGGCCGTCAGAAACTGTGGGCCACACGGCCAAAAGCCTATTTTAGCGCTGAATTGCCCCACACCACCTCCACCTATGGGGAACGCGGAGGCCAAATTCCCCTAAAATCGCTGCCCGTGCCGTCCGGAAGCCGGGATCCGGCGCGCTTTTCTGTAGGCTGGCACTTGTGACTTTTCCAGTAATCGGCGTGGTTGGCGGCGGCCAGCTCGCGCGCATGATGGCCCCAGCCGCCACCGCCCTAGGCTTTGAACTCCGCGTCCTGGCTGAGGCGGAGGACGTTTCAGCAGTTTCAGCCGTTGCCACCTCGCCAGTAGGTGACTACAAGGATCTCCAGACCCTCCTCGACTTCGCGGAAGGCCTGGATGTCATGACCTTTGACCACGAGCACGTGCCCACGGACCACCTCCGTGAGCTGATTTCCGCGGGCGTCAACGTCCAGCCCGGCCCGGACGCCCTGGTCAATGCGCAGGACAAGCTCGTGATGCGGGCCGCAATCGACAGGCTTGAGCTTCCGAACCCGGCCTGGGCCGCTGTCACGGACGTGGCAGGGTTGGTGGACTTCGGCGACGAGATCGGCTGGCCGGTAGTCCTCAAGATGCCTCGCGGCGGCTACGACGGCAAGGGCGTGCGGATCATTGACTCCCCGGAGGAGGCCGCCGATGCCGCTCCGTGGTTCGAAGCCATGAGCCCGCTACTGGCCGAAGCCAAGGTCGATTTCAGCCGTGAGCTGTCCGCCCTGGTCGCGCGCACCCCTGACGGCCAAGCCCGCGCGTGGCCCGTGGCCCACACAATTCAGGTCGACGGCGTCTGCGACGAGGTCATCGCGCCCGCCCTGGACATCGCACTGGACGTCGCGGCGGCTGCCGAAGAAGCGGCCTTGCGGATCGCGGGCGAACTCGGCGTTACCGGTGTGATGGCTGTAGAGCTTTTCGAAACGCCGGGATCCGGCTCCGGTTTCCTCATCAACGAACTGGCCATGAGGCCCCACAACACCGGGCACTGGACCCAGGACGGTTCAGTGACCAGCCAGTTTGAACAGCACCTCCGGGCCGTCTTGAACCTCCCGTTGGGCGCCACCGATGTCCTTGGCCCGGTCATCGTGATGAAGAACTTCCTCGGCGGAGACAACCAGGACCTCTTCTCCGCCTTTCCGGCCGCCTTGGCCAGCGAACCGGCGGCAAAGGTCCACTGCTATGGCAAGTCGGTGCGCCCCGGGCGCAAGATCGGCCATGTCAACCTCGCGGGAGCCTCCACGGATGAGGTGGACTCAGTACGGCAGCGCGCGGCGAGGGTGGCCGCAATCATCCGCGACGGCCGCGTTCCGGCCGAAGAAACAGCACGGATTTCCGAGGAGAACGCATGACCACTGAAACGACGCCAGAGACCAGCACCAGCGAAGTCAGCCCCATTGTGGGCCTGGTGATGGGCTCGGACTCGGATTGGCCGGTCATGGAAGCCGCCGCTGACGCGTTGGCTGAATTTGGCATACCTTTTGAAGCTGACGTCGTCTCCGCGCACAGGATGCCTGCTGAGATGATCCGCTATGGCCAGAGCGCCCATGAGCGCGGATTGCGGGTCATCATCGCCGGCGCGGGTGGCGCGGCACACCTCCCCGGCATGCTCGCGAGCGTGACGCCCCTGCCCGTCATCGGTGTCCCCGTCCCGCTGAAGACCCTGGATGGAATGGACTCCCTGCTGTCGATCGTGCAGATGCCGGCCGGCGTTCCCGTGGCCACGGTATCCATCGCCGGTGCCCGCAACGCAGGCCTGCTTGCCGTTCGTATCCTGGCCTCGGGCACGGACCAGCTGGCCGCGTCCCTCCGCGCCGACCTCCTGGATTTCGCCCAGGAACTCAATGACGTTGCCACCCGTAAGGGAGCCAACCTTCGGCAAAAAGTCAGTGAAGTCTTCGCTGACGGCAATGGTGTCCTCCGGGGCAGCCGCTAAGGTACCCGAAGATGTCCAGAAGCGAAACGCAGCAGCCCTCCGCCGGAACAGTCATGACTGATCCTGTCCGGTATCCGTCCAACGCCTCGGCCCCCGTCCGAACCAAAAGGGCCTTTGTCCTGCTGCTGATGACCCTCCTGGTTCCGGGCAGTGCCCAGATTGTGGCAGGCGACCGTAAGCTCGGCCGCATCGCGCTGCGGGTCACCCTCTGTGTATGGGCATTGCTGGTTGCCACCGTGCTGCTGCTGGTCCTCAACAGGTCGCTGCTCATCAACATCATCACCAATCCGTTCGCTTCGCTGCTGATCGTTGTAGTCCTGGTGGCCCTCGCCCTCGGGTGGGCGCTTCTCTTCATCAACACCCTGCGGCTGATCCGCCCTGTGCTGCTGGCACCGGGGGCGCGGCCCGCCGTCGGAATTGCCTTGGTACTTGCCCTGGTCCTGAGCAGCGGATCCCTCGGTTACGCCGCCTACCTGCTAAATGTTGGCCGCAACGCCATCGGCAGTATCTTCTCGGCCGGCCCGGCCATCGATCCTGTGGAAGGCCGCTACAACTTCCTGATGATGGGCGGCGACGCGGGCGACGACCGCACTGGCCGGCGCCCGGACAGCCTGTCAGTGCTCAGCGTCGATGCCAAAACTGGCCAGACTGCCATCATCTCCGTACCGCGCAACCTTCAGAACGCCCAGTTCAGCGAGGGCTCCCCGATGCGCAAGATCTATCCCGACGGCTACGACTGCGGCAACGAATGCCTCATCAACGCCATCAACACCGAAGTCACCAACGAGCACTCAGACCTCTACCCCGGCGTGGCCGACCCCGGCGCCCAGGCCACCCTTGAAGCGGTGTCAGGCACGCTCGGCATCACCGTCCAGGCCTACGTATTGGTGGACATGGACGGCTTCGCCAAGCTGATCGACGCCATGGGCGGTATCAGGATCAAGGCCGGCGGCTGGGTCCCGATGAGCGGGGACATGATCGACGAGGCAAACGGCATCCACGGCATGCCCCTTGGTTGGATCCCCGCGGGGGAACAGCACCTGGACGGCTACCACGCACTCTGGTACGGACGCTCCCGTGAATTCGTCGACGACTACGCCCGCATCCAGCGCCAGCAATGCGTTCAGCAGGCCATGCTGAAGCAACTGGATCCGGCTACGCTGCTGTCCAAGTTCGAGGACATCGCAAACGCCGGCACTAAGGTTGTGGACTCAAACATCTCATCGACCCAACTGGGGAGTTTTGTGGAGCTTGCCATGAAGGCCAAGGGCCAGGAAGTCAAGCGGCTCACCATCGGTCCGCCCGACTTCGACGCGTCTTTTTCCACCGTGCCCGACTTCGATGTCATCCACGACAGAGTTGACCAGCTGCTCGCTTCCGCGTCCGGCCCGCAGGCTGCCGCACCTGTCGACGGCATGGTGCAATCCTCCGCAGCCAGCGGCCGGCTGCAGGCGTCCGCTCCGCTGCGACCCACCGTCCTGGCAGGCGGCGCACTGGCGCAGCAGTCAACGCCGCCGTCGTCGGACTTCACTCCGGTGACGACAACCCCAGACGGTGAGCCGATCACCGAGGCGATGCTGAACCAGCTCAAGAGCGAGGGCAACGAGCAGGCGCTCCGTGAGCTCGTTGCCTCAAACGGCCTCTGCGCACCCTTGTAGGTGCCCACTCCCCCGCAGACCGCATGCCCCCGTAGACCTGAAGACCAAGAAATGGATACCGGCTGTGTACGAAATTGAGAACGTCCTCCGCGATTACGCGTGGGGATCCACGACGGCGATTGCCGGCCTCCTTGGCCGCACCGAGTCCGGCCGTCCAGAAGCCGAACTCTGGATCGGAGCCCACCCGGATTCCCCTTCCGTCGCGCGCCGCCCGGATGGGTCAACGGTTCCCCTCGATCAGATGATCTCCGAGGATCCCGAGCATTTTCTTGGCGCTGAAGGGGTCGCCGGATTTGGGCCGAGACTTCCCTTCCTGGCCAAGGTCCTTGCGGCGGCGCAGCCCCTCTCGCTGCAGGTCCATCCGAGCATCGAGCAGGCGCGGGAGGGTTTCGCGCGGGAGAATGCCGACGGCGTTGCACCCGATGCTGCACACCGGAACTACCGGGATGACAACCACAAGCCCGAAATGGTCTTCGCCCTCACGCCGTTCGAGGCGCTGTGCGGATTCCGGCCGGCGGCGCAAACGCGCAGCATCCTGCTGCACCTGGCCGCCGCGTTCGACGCCGTCGAAGCGGACCAGCCACGGGTGCTGTCTGAACTCGTGGAAGACCTCGGAGACTCCAACGAGAGTGCGGGCCTCCGGAAGGCCTTCGAGCGCCTGATCGCAGGCGGTACCGAGGTTGCCGAGGCCACGGCGCTGGTCGCCGGTGTGCTCGTTTCCGGCGCTTCCCTCGAACCGTACAAGTCCGAGCTCTCGACGGTGGTCAGCCTCAACGAAAAATACCCGGGTGATCCTGGTGTGCTGATATCGCTGCTTCTGAACCGGATTTCCCTGGCGCCGGGCGAGGCGGTCTACCTCCCTGCCGGCAACGTGCACGCCTACCTCCATGGCATGGGCGTGGAAGTCATGGCTTCCTCGGACAACGTGCTCCGTGGCGGATTGACTCCGAAGTTCATTGATGTCCCCGAACTCCTGCGCACCATTGAGTTCAAGTCCGTCCAGGTCCCCATGCTCAACCCGGTAGTTTCCGAACTCGGCCAGGAGCTGTACCAGCCGCCGTTCCGCGAGTTCCAGCTGCAGCGGATCGAACTGGTGCCCGGAGCGTCGCCCGTTCCGCTCGCCCAATCAGGAGCGGCCGTGGTGATTGTGGTCGAGGGATCCGTGTACCTCGACTCTCCCAAGGGCGATCTGCAGCTCGCCCGCGGCGGGAGTGCATTCCTCGCTGCCGCCGATGCGCCGGTTAATGTCCACGTGGCTGCCGGGGCCGAGGAGGCGGCAGTAGCCTTCGCCGTCACCACGTCCATGAAAGCCTGATCCGTGGAGTATTTCCTCCAAACTCCCGCCTGGGCCGACGTCCTGTCCTCGCTCGGCCGTACGGTCCATCAGCAATCCGGCCCAGGTTGGAGCTTCCTGGCCGTTGAAGAGAAGAACCCTGCCGGCAAGGTGCTCTACGCCCCTTACGGCCCGGTTGCATCCTCCACTGACGCGTTCGACGCCGCCCTTGCCGCCCTCGTGGAGCTGGCCCGTTCCTGCGGCGCTGTCTTTGTCCGGATCGAACCGGTAACCGCCGGTCTGTCCCTTTCAACGGCAGCGGACGAACTCCGGCGCAGGGGCCTCCAGCCCGCACCAAGCAACCCGCAGCCTGAACTCAGCTGGATCGTGGACCTGGACGGTGACTTCAAGGACGTCCTGGCCGCCATGAAGCCCGTGAACCGGAACCTCTACCGGAACATCCACAAGAAGGGCGTTACGTTCCGGACGTCACAGGACCCGAAGGACATCAGCATCCTGCTGGAGTTCCTTCATATGACGGCGCGGCGCAACGGATTCAAGCCGCAGAGCGACGACTACCTGACCCGGGTGGCTGCTTCGCTGATGCCGGCGGGAGCCGCCACCCTCTTCATCGCCGAACTGCACGGGGAGCCCATCGCCGCAGCCCTGGCCTACGATTCCGCGGATACCCGTACATACGCCCATGCAGCCCTGGACGACACCCACCGGAAGCTCAGCGCGGGAATCCCGCTCCTCGTGACCCTGATGGCCGATGCAAAGGACCAGGGCCTCAAGCACGTCGACCTCTGGGGCGTGGCACCTGCTGACCAGCCCGGCCACAAATGGGCAGGCTTCAGCGCCTTCAAGAGGTCATTCGGTGGCCGCGAAATAGCCTATCCCGGCGCCTGGGACCTCCCGGTGAAGAAGCTGCGTTACAACGCCTACCAAGTGGCGCGCCACTTGCGGGACAAGCTGCGGACCCTCCGCTCCCCCTTTGCCCGAACCAAGACCTAAGCCCCTCTAGTTCGACGCGGGCATACAGTTGAGGCCCCGGATCCAAGCGAATCCGGGGCCTCAACTGTATGCCGACGCACCCTGGGGCGCGGGCGACGAACCTAGTTCTTGCGGGCGTAGCCCTCCCACTTGCTGGCCTGGTGCTCGCCGTCAACGAAGCGGATCGTACCGGACTTGGAGCGCATCACGATGGACTGGGTGAGGACCTTGTCCTTGGAGTAACGGACACCCTTGAGGAGGTCGCCATCCGTGATGCCGGTGGCCGCGAAGTAGCAGTTGTCACTGGACACGAGGTCATTGGTGGAAAGCACGCGCTCCAGGTCGTGGCCGGCGTCGATTGCCTTCTGCTTCTCGTCGTCGCTGGTAGGCCACAGCCGGCCCTGGATGACGCCACCCAGGGACTTGATGGCACAAGCAGCAACGATGCCTTCGGGGGTGCCGCCGATGCCCATCAGTGCGTCAACGCCGGTACCGGAGCGCGCCGCGGCGATGGCACCGGCGACGTCGCCGTCCATGATGAACTTGGTGCGCGCGCCGGCTTCCCGGATCTCCTCGACCAGGGGGCGGTGGCGGTCACGGTCAAGGATCATGACGTTGAGCTGGTTGACCTTCACGCCCTTTGCCTTGGCGATCAGGTGCAGGTTCTGCTTGACCGGCAGCCGCAAGTCAACCATGTCAGCGGCCTCCGGGCCGGTGACGAGCTTTTCCATGTAGAACACGGCGGAGGGGTCGAACATGGAACCACGCTCGGCTACGGCCAGCACTGCGAGGGCGTTGTTGATGCCCAGCGCGGTCAGGCGCGTGCCATCGATGGGGTCTACGGCGACGTCGCATTCAGGGCCGGTGCCGTCGCCAACGTGCTCTCCGTTGAAGAGCATAGGGGCTTCGTCCTTCTCGCCTTCGCCGATAACCACAACACCATTGAAGTGGACCGTATGAAGGAAGGAGCGCATGGCGTCAACGGCCGCGCCGTCGGCTTTGTTCTTGTCCCCGAAGCCAACCCAGTGGCCACCGGCAATAGCCGCGGCCTCGGTGACGCGGACAAGTTCCAGGGCGAGGTTGCGGTCCGGCTCGTCGATCCCCACAGCCAGGGACGGCGAAATGGTGGAGTACTGCTGGGTCATGGGCGAAGGTGACACGTGAACCTCTTCTTCGAGTGGCGATCATTGGACCCGCTCCGCCTGTTCCGGCGGATACGGTGATTCCTCTGCTACCGATCATAGTCGGGGCGCCGCCTCTCAGTCGTGGCATGACGCTGCCCCGCAATGTGCGCTGCCGGGATGGCAGTGCATCAAGAGCGCCTCGAGTGTGAGTTGGACGCCCGGATGGGCGACTATAGAGGGGTGAGTGATATGCAGGAAAAGACCAGCCCCGGCCAGGACGCCTCCGGTTCCGGGAGTGCCGGCAAAGCCCCGGAGGGTGACGGGCAGCAGCCCGTCAAGCCCGTCATCCCGGCTGCCGCAGCCAAGCGTGCCAACGCCTCGGTGATCGGCATGGTCATTGCGCTGCTGGTCAGTATCGCCGCGTTCCTGCCGATCGTGCTGATGAACCCGTTTCCGAAAAGTGACGGCTTCCGGCCTGACATTAACGTCAGCGAGGTGGCCCGGAACGCCACAGATGTGGCAGGATTCACACCCGTCGCGCCGGAGACCGGCGACACATTCACGTCCAACTACGCCCGCTGGGAGTCCGGCAGTGGCAGCGGCGTCCCCACGTGGGAAGTAGGCTTCCTGACTCCCAATGACTCCTTCATCGGCTTGGTCCAGACCCGGCAGGCCAATCCCACCTGGCTCCTCCAGGAAACGGGAAACGCCCCCGTCACGGGAACCCGCAGCGCAGGCGGCCAGGAGTGGGAGCTTCGGGATACGGGCAAGGGCGAGCGGAGCATGGTCCTCACATACCGGGGCACCACCGTTGTCCTCACTGGACCCGCTAAGTTGGACGAGTTTGTGGTCCTGGCGGACGCCGTCGTGAAGTCCATGGAAAGTAACCCCGCCGTCACGGTTTCACCCTCGGCGGTCCCCACATCGTAAGGTAGGGCCGTGGCAACCTACCTGACTCCGGCCCTGGCCTGGCGACGACTCCGCGAAGGCAACGAACGCTTCGTCAACGGCGAATCCTCCCACCCCAACCAGGATGCATCCCGGCGGTCTTCGCTCGTGGAGAACCAGCATCCCTTCGCTGTGATCTTCGGCTGCTCCGACTCCCGCCTCGCGGCCGAAATTATCTTCGACGTAGGACTCGGTGACGTTTTTGTGGTGCGGACAGCCGGCCAGGTCATTGACGACGCCGTCCTTGGCTCACTCGAATACAGCATCGGCGTGCTCGGGGTGCCGCTGATCGTGGTGCTGGGACATGACAGCTGCGGTGCCGTCAGCGCCACAAAGTCCGCGGTCGAAACCGGCCAGATGCCGGCGGGCTTCATCCGGGACCTCGTCGAGCGCATCACGCCGTCCGTCCTGACGTCGCTCCGCAACAACAAACCGGAGGTCAACGACATGGTGGTGGAGCACGTCAAGCAGACCTCGCACCGCCTCGTGGACAGCTCCCGTGTGATTTCGGACGCAATCGAGACCGGCCGGGCAGCGGTCATCGGCCTTTCCTACAGCCTCGCCGATGGCCACGCGGACCTTGTTTCCGGAATCGGAGAGCTCTGATCTGACGCCCTGCGGCGGTTGCGGGGCACCCGTAGCATGCCGTTCACGGTTTTCGATGCGGCCTCTGCGCGTCCTAAGCTAGCCCCATGACTTCCACTGAAGAATTCCGTATTGAACACGACACGATGGGCGAAGTCCGCGTCCCCGTGAACGCGCTGTACCGTGCACAGACGCAGCGTGCAGTTGAAAACTTCCCCATCTCCGGCAAGACCCTGGAACGCGCCCACATCGAAGCCCTCGCCCGGGTCAAGAAGGCAGCCGCCCAGGCCAACGCAGAACTTGGAGTGCTCGACGGCGAGCTGGCCAAGGCGATTGCAGAGGCCGCCGATGAGGTAGCTGCCGGCAAGTACGACGGCGATTTCCCGATCGACGTTTTCCAGACCGGCTCCGGCACCTCCTCGAACATGAACACGAACGAGGTCATCGCCGAACTGGCCACCCGCGCCCTCAAGGCCGCCGGCAGCGATAAAGTCGTCCACCCGAACGACCACGTCAACGCCTCGCAGTCCTCCAATGACGTCTTCCCCACGTCCGTGCACGTTGCCGCCACCTCGGCCCTGATCAACGACCTCATTCCGGCCCTCGGCTACCTGGCAGAGGCGCTGGAGCGCAAGGCCGTGGAGTTCAAGGACGTCGTCAAGTCCGGCCGTACCCACCTGATGGACGCCACCCCGGTCACGCTGGGCCAGGAGTTCGGCGGCTACGCTGCCCAGGTCCGCTACGGCATCGAGCGCATCAACGCCTCGCTCCCCCGCGTGGCTGAAGTTCCGCTCGGCGGCACGGCCGTGGGCACCGGCATCAATACCCCGGCCGGGTTCCCGGAGCGGGTCATCGAACTGCTCGCGACCGACACCGGCCTGCCGCTGACCGAGGCCCGCGACCACTTCGAAGCCCAAGCCAACCGCGACGGCCTGATCGAAGCATCCAGCCAGCTACGCAACATTGCGATCTCCTTCATGAAGATCAACAACGACCTCCGCTGGATGGGCTCCGGCCCCAACACCGGCCTGGGCGAAATCGCCATCCCTGACCTGCAGCCCGGGTCCTCGATCATGCCAGGTAAGGTCAACCCGGTCATCTGCGAGGCGTCCATCATGGTTGCCGCGCAGGTCATCGGCAACGACACCGCCATCGCGTGGTCCGGTACCAACGGCGCCTTCGAGTTGAACGTCGGCATCCCCGTCATGGCTGCCAACCTGCTCGAGTCCGTCCGCCTGCTGGCCAACACCAGCCGCGTCATGGCCGACAAGATGATCGACGGGATCACGGCAAACGTTGAGCGCGCACGCTTCCTCGCAGAGGCATCACCGTCCATCGTCACGCCGCTGAACAAGTACATCGGCTACGAGAACGCAGCGAAGATCGCCAAGAAGGCAGTCGCCGAGGGCCTTACCATCCGTGAGACCGTCGTGGCCATGGGCTTCCTGGAGCGCGGCGAGGTCACCGAGGAGCAGCTGGATACCGCACTGGACGTTATGTCCATGACGCGCCCGCCGCACAAGGCATAGCTCCCCCGGCTCCATAACGAACACGTCGGCCGCTCAGCTGGCGGATTCAGGGGGTCGTTGCAACACCGTTGGCGGTTAGTTCGCCAAGAGTAAATCACGCAGACGCTCGGCTGGGGTATCCCAGCCGAGCGTTTTGCGTGGCCGTCCGTTGAGTTCCTGGGCGACGTGGTTGAGGTCCCCGGGCATGTCGGCGGCCAGGGTGAACAGCGGGTATCAAGGACGACGACGGCGAACTGGTCTCCCAGCACTGCCCGCGGCTGTGCGCGGGTCAGGGCTCGAAGTGGGCTGCCTCCGCCGGGGCCAGGGCGCGGCGGATGCTCGTGAGGTGGCCTGGCATCAACTCAGGCAGGTCATTCGGGCTGAACCAGCCGACGTCGAGCGACTCGTCGTCGTTAACCCGTGCCGTCCCTGAAACGTAACGGCAGAGGAAGACCACATCCAGGAATTCGCAGACGTCGCCGTTGGGATACGTAAACGGGCCGACGGTGCCCACCGAGACAACCCGCTCGGCTTCGGCCACCACTGCGGTTTCCTCGAAGATTTCACGCACGAGTCCCCTGGCGGGCGGTTCACCGGGATCCAGCATGCCACTGATGAGCGCCCAGTGGCCGTTGTCGGCACGCCGGGCCAAGAGGACCCGGCCGGAGTGGTCAAGGACCACGCCGCGGACACCGGGTACCCACAGGGAGTCGTGGCCGACCTTCTCGCGAAGCTTGAGGATGTAGTCAGGTGCAGGCATGCTGCCAGCCTAACGTCCGACGGCGGGCGGCGGCCGGAAGCTGCGGCGTATGTGTAGCGGCATATGGAATTGAGTTCAGGCCGGATTGGGTCAGGCAGGCAAAAGCATGGCGGCGGCAGCGCCTGCCAGCATGAACGGGCCGAACGGGATGGAGGATTTCAATGTGCCTCGGCGGGTGGCCAGCAGGGCCAGGCTCCAGAGTCCGCCCAGCAGGAACGCCCCAAAAGTCCCGGCGAAAATGTGTGCCCACCCCAGATATCCCAGGTACATCCCCAGGACGCCCGCGAGCTTTACATCTCCGAATCCCATCCCGGGCGGATAGACCAGCCGCAACACAAAATAGAAGCACCAAAGAACTGCACCCCCGGCCAGGATCCGGAGGGCCGGCAGCCCGAACAAGGCCGCAGCGCCGTCGGGCCCTGCCGGCAGCGCCCACGCACCGGAGACTATGGGGACCACCGCAGCCGCGGCCAGAAGGACACCTGCCACGACGTAGGACGGAAAGACAATACGGTTGGGCAACAGATGGTGGCGCACGTCGATCACGGTCAGGCGTACCGCCATCACCACGAAATAGGCGCACGCCGCCAGGACCAGCCAGAAGGCCAGCGGGGCAGCATCCCAAAGTTCGTCCAGTCGTCCGATCACCCCTCGGATGCTACTGGATTTTCGCTTCCTGCCGGAGGGCCCACGCGTAAACTGTGGATATGTCGACATGGGACACCAGGCGCCGGCCAAATCCGGACCGCGGCGATTCTCCCGCTGACCTGACCACGGTGTTCCGGAACCTCTGCAGGTCTTCACCCTGGAAATGGCAGAGCCTGCGCTTTGAGTACTGGGACGAGCCCTTTGCCGAGGCTCCGGACCCTGCGGCGCCGTTCGTGCGAGCCTGGCTGCGCCGGCCCGGTGCCCTTCGCCTCGAGACCGCCGACGGACTGGTCCTCCACAGCACAACAGGGATCAACGACTCCAAGGACGGGTTCTACGTCAGTGCCACCCGGAAGTCCTGGCTGTTGCCGCCGCACCTTGTGGCGCCCGTTTACGACGACGGCGGCCTGGTGCGGCGCCGCCCCGAGGCAGCATACGGAGAACCCGGCTTCGGCAACGGCCGCTTTTCAGCCGCCCTGGATCCCGTTGAGCTGGCAGGGAACGCCCCGGTACCCCTGGAATTTCCGGGCAGCAACGCCGTGGACGTCATTGAGGTAGGCCGGGTCGACCACGACGGGCGCGCGACCCTCGAGGCCGTCATCACCCCATCCGCCGCCTATCACGCCGCAGATCCTGCCGCACCGCTGTGCATGCCCGGCAGCAACCGCGTGCGGATTGACCTGGAAACAGGCGTCTGCGTGTCCAGCCAGTCACTGGAAGCCGCCACCCCTGACTACGGGCACTGGCTCCGGATCATCGCAGTTGACGAGTACATGCTCGACGATCTCTTCCTCGCGGAGTCCATGAACCTTACGGATGTCCGGCGCCACATCACCTGGGATATCTCCGCCTGAGCCTGGGCGGGACCACGTGTGGCGGCGGCTTGACAGGCCCTACGGCCGGCCTTGGGCTAGGCTTCCGTGATGACCGCGCTGACTTCCCTCTGGCCCCTCTTCGGCCTCACGCTGACCACACCACGCCTGATATTGCGGCCCATCACGGACGACGACATTCCGGCTGCGGTGGCGGCGGCCCGGAGCGGAGTACACGAACCGGGCAGGAATCCCTTCAGCACACCCTGGGCGGAGCTCCCCGCGGAGGAACTCGGGCCGAAAATGGCGCAGTTCTATTGGCGCTGCCGGAGCGAGGCCACGCCGGAGTCCTGGACCCTGCTCCTGGGCATCTGGCACGAGGGCGAGTTCATCGGATGCCAGGACATCGGCGCCAAGGACTTTGCCGCCCTCAAGACCGTCAGCACTGGCTCCTGGCTCAAGCAGTCCGTCCACGGGCACGGGCTCGGCAAGGAGATGCGCGCTGCCGTTGCACTCTACGCCTTCGACTGGCTCAAGGCCGAGGTGGCAGAGTCCGAAGCCGCCGCCTGGAACGCAGCCTCCCTGGGCGTGTCCCGCGCGCTCGGCTACGAACTCAACGGCGTCGCACGGATGTCCTGGGGCGGCAATATGGAGGAAGTCCAAAAAGTCCGCCTCACCCCAGCGACCTTCAAACGCCCCGACTGGACCCTGAAAGTACAGGGCCACGAGCCCGCCGCAAAGTTCCTCGGCATCGGTTAGTGCCGGGCAGCGGCTGGATTCGTCCGCCCCCAGCACTTCGCTGGCGATTTCATAGCACCGGGGCATAGAGTTGTGGCTGGGTTTGCGGCCCCGGCCCTTCTCCGTCGCTAGACACGGCGCAAAAGGGCCTCTCCGGTCGCTGGGTGAACGAGGAAAAGGCCCGTGGAGGAGCTCTGTTACCAGGGCAGCGATCGGTGAGCGTTCGGAGCGGGTGAGGGTGATGTGGCCGAACGGTAAATGGCCTTTCAGGGTTTCGATGACGCCGTTGATGTCGAAGTAGGCCACTTTACGTAGCTGAGATGAACACTCATTCTGAGTATTTGCAACACTCAACTTCCCTAGTTCCGGCCACTCAATTTGGCCTACAACACCACTCGGGCTTGAGGAGACCCTCTAGGCTTCGAGAATCGAGCGGACTCAGGGTAACTGAAGCAGCTATGAGAAGAGGCCTCTCGTCCTGTCCTTCCAACATAGTGTGGAGCGGAGAAATGAGAACCTTGAGAATTGCCCTTGTCGGGACATTGACGATTGCCCTGTTGTTGACCGGCGTATGCCCCGGATTAGCAGTGTCGAATGGGACATCCAGTGGCAGCGCGATCGTCCCAGAAACTGTCGAAACAAAGCTCGGGGCGATAGATCCGACCATGACTCTGGCGGATCAGGCGCGAGTGCTTTTTCCGGCTGAACCGAAGATGCAGTTCGCCTTCATCAGTCAAGCCGTCGCCGTCGACCTACAGGCAGCAGGCGCTCGAACGGACATCCATCCCCGTGCGCTTCCCATTGCCCTCGCTCCCTTTGTTGCCGTCTTGGCACGCTGCGTTCGGGGCGCATTGGGAGGCGGGGTAGTTAACGAAGTCATCACATTAGTGCATGAGGGCAAGCAAGCCGACGCTCAAAGCCGGGTATATGCCTTGGTGGGGGAATGAATCAGTTCTGTTTTCCCCCCGTTTCTCAAGCCCATTGCACACCGGGCCCAAAATGAGCTTGCCGGGGCCGTTTTGTGGGTGATCGTTCAACTGGCCCCAAAGAGGTAGATGTTGGAAAACTCGAAACGCCCAGACAAAACAGTACGGAAATCGCAAATTGGACGGGCGGCGCTCTTGACCATCGTTGTGATGATCGCCAACTACAACTGGTGGACTGGCAGAAATCTGGTTCGAGAGATACTGGTGGTAGTACTGGCTTTTGCCCTTTCATTGGGTCTCGTGAGCCTTTTTGACTTTGCGAGGCATTGGCTTGGGTCCCGGCGCAGACCATAACAAAATCACTCAAGGCTGACCGAAGAAGGGCCGTGGCCCGATGAACTGGACCACGGCCCCGCACTTACCGTAAGTGGCTAGATCTCTGCCCCTTCGAGGAGCTCTGTGACCAGGGCTGCGATCGGTGAGCGTTCGGAGCGGGTGAGGGTGATGTGGCCGAACAGCGGATGGCCTTTCAAGGTTTCGACGACGGCAGCGATGCCGTCGTGCCGGCCAACACGCAGGTTGTCGCGCTGGGCGATGTCGTGGGTGAGGACAATCTTGGAGTTCTGGCCGATGCGGCTCATCACTGTGAGGAGCACGTTCTTCTCCAGGGACTGGGCCTCGTCGACGATCACGAAGGCGTCATGCAGGGACCGACCGCGGATGTGGGTCAGGGGCATGACTTCCAGCATGCCCCGGTCCATGACCTCTTCCACGACTTCCTGGCTGACCAAAGCGCCCAAGGTGTCAAAGACGGCCTGCGCCCACGGGTTCATCTTTTCCGACTCGGAGCCGGGCAAGTAACCGAGCTCCTGCCCGCCCACCGCGTAGAGAGGCCGGAACACAATGACTTTCCGATGCTCGCGTCGTTCCAAGACCGCTTCCAGGCCTGCGCACAGGGCCAGCGCCGACTTGCCGGTTCCGGCCCGCCCACCGATGGATACAATCCCGACGGCGGGATCCATCAGCATGTCGATGGCCAGCCGCTGCTCCGCAGAACGTCCGTGCAGCCCGAAGACGTCGCGGTCTCCCTTGACGAGCCGAACCTGTTTGTCGGCGCCTACGCGGCCCAGGGCCGAGCCCCTGTTCGAGAGAAGCACCAGCCCGGTGTTGACCGGCATTTCTGCGGCCGCGGGGATGAAGACGGGTTCGTGGCCGTACAGGGTGGAGATTTCTTCTTCGCTGGCCTCCACTTCCGCGACGCCGGTCCAGCCGGAGTCCTTCACCAATTCGTTGCGGTACTCGTCTGCGGTCAGCCCCATGGCGGAGGCTTTGACGCGCATGGGAAGGTCCTTTGAGACCACCGTGACGTTCCGGCCTTCGTTGGCGAGGTTCTTGGCTACAGCCAGGATCCTGCTGTCGTTATCACCACTGCGGAAGCCCATGGGAAGCACCTCAGCGGAAATGTGGTTCATTTCCACCATGAGCGTCCCGCCGTCGTCGCCTATCGGGATGGGCCGGTTGAGGCCCCCGTGTTTGACGCGGAGGTCGTCGAGCAGCCGCAGGGCTTTGCGGGCAAAGTAGCCGAGTTCGGGATCGTGCCGCTTGGCCTCCAGCTCGCTGATGACCACGATCGGAACAATGACCTCGTGCTCAGCGAAACGCAGCAGTGCGCGGGGGTCAGAGAGCAGGACGGACGTGTCAATGACGAAGCTGCTGATGGTGGCATCCCTTCCGGAGACAGCAAAACCGGCCGCAGGCTTTTCGTCTGCTGCACCGGTTGTTGAGGTTGCTCGCGTGGCGCGAGAGGTAGCTTTCTGTCCCTGATCAAAAACGACCTCGGGCAGTTGTTCAGAAATAGCCACATCGACTCCAGCCCCGGGCGTGCCCGGAATTGTTATTGGTGAGGCGGCTCGGCCTGGAGGCCGGACTCGGCCTCCCATACAACCGGTGCGAAACATCGCTCCATGTACTGGCCTCCCCGATCAGCCGGCGGTTTTGCCTGCTGATGGTTACAACGTAAATCCATCGTCAGTAATTTCCGGCTTCATCCGTCGGCGATTCCTGTTGCGGCCATGTGAATTCCGCGTGAACGGCGCCGCTGCCGCAACTGTCAGGTGCCGAAGCGCCGCTGCCTGCCTGCGTAGTCGCGAAGTGCTCGGAGGAAGTCCACTTTTCGGAAGGCCGGCCATAGCGCTTCACAGAAATAGAACTCGCTGTAGGCGCTCTGCCACATCAGGAATCCGGACAAACGCTGTTCGCCGGAGGTCCTGATCACGAGGTCGGGGTCGGGCTGGCCGCGGGTGTACAGAAAACGCGAAATGTCATCAACGCTCAGGCTGTCGGCCAGCTTCGAGATATCCGCGCCGTTCGCAACTGCATCGTGGAGCAACTCACGGACGGCATCCACGATCTCCCTGCGTCCGCCATAACCCACTGCAACGTTAACGTGGATCTTTTCACGCACGGGCGTCCGTGCTGTCAGTTTGTTCAGCCGTTCAGCGAGGTAATCAGGCAGCAGTTCCGGCGCGCCCATCGCATGGACCGAGATGTTCGCGTCCTCATCCAGGCGGTCCAGGGTGTTGGCGATAATCCCCATTAGCAGGTCCAGTTCTTCGCTGGACCTGCTCATGTTGTCGGTGGAAAGCATGTAAAGGGTGACTACTTTGACACCGAGTTCCTGGCACCAGCCAAGGAACTCGTGAATCTTATCCGCTCCTGCCTGGTGGCCCTGGCTGGTGGGCGCATTGAACTGTTTCGCCCAACGCCGGTTGCCATCCACCATCACACCGATATGCCTCGGGATACGGTCCCCGGCGAGGTCCCTAAGTAGCCTGCGCTCATAGAAGCCATAGAGGAACCCGGGCAATTCCACGCGGAGACTCACCTGACTTCCCTTGCTGTACGACGCCTTGCACATCCTAGGCTACCGTCCACAGGCGGGAGGACGGAGCCGGGACTTCATGTAGAAGGCATGCCAAAGGTTACCCGTGGGTAACTTACTGGAGCGTAGGTTATTCTGGAGCAATGAACAGCGAGACTTCAAACGGCCAGCCAGGCAAGGGGACGGAGGGAAATTCGGGTCCCGTCGATGATGCCGCCGTCCGGTTGGCGGAACTGCTCATGATCAAACCTAAGTGGCGCGGCTGGATCCACACCGTCACGGCGCCTCTGGCCCTCCTTGCAGGGGTTGTCCTCGTACTGCTCGCCCCTGCGGCGGACCTGAAAATCGCCTCCGCAATCTACGCAGCTACCGGGGTCCTGCTCTTCGGCATCAGCGCCGTCTACCACCGCGGCAACTGGTCTCCCGGCGTCAGGATTGTCCTGAAGCGGCTGGACCACACCAACATCATGCTGGTCATCGCGGGCAGCTATACCCCGCTGGCATGGTCCCTCCTGGAACGCCCGAAGGCCGTGCTGCTGCTTTGGATCATCTGGACCGGGGCCATCCTGGGTGTACTTTTCCGGCTGCTGTGGACGCATGCCCCACGCTGGTTATACGTGCCGATCTACATCGCCCTGGGCTGCGGTGCGCTGTTCTACCTGCCCGAGTTCTTCGCAGCCAGTGTCCCGGCCGCCGTCCTGATCTGCGTCGGCGGCATCCTGTACATTACCGGCGCCGTCTTCTACGCCCTCAGGAAGCCCAACTTCAGCTATGAGCACTTCGGCTTCCACGAACTGTTCCACGCCCTCACCGTGCTGGCCTTTGCCGCCCACTTTGCGGCGATCGCTATCGCCGTCCTCGGCTGACGGCCCGCCCTAATCCCGAGGCTGGGAACGGTCGGGAGCTGCGCCCGTCCCGTTTCCTTCACCTTCGGCATCATAGTCCGGCGTACCCGTACCGTCATGGGCATCGGCAGCGTCGACATCCGCTGCTGCTGCTGCCGCCATGCGCTCCTCCTCCACCTGCGCCCGGTAGCGGACCCGGCGGATACGGCGCACCATATCCACGATGAGCAAGGTGGTTGCCAGCACAAAGAAGGCAGTCATGATGAAGCCCCACAGGCCCGGGGTGATTTGGTCCTCCGACACGCCCTCACGCAATGAAGGTGTGGGCAGCGGGGACGGTGTGGTGGCCAGGGCCAGGAGCAAGTGGTGCACGGTATAAACCTTCTATGGAAACTGACAGGCGTCCGGCCGTGGACTGAGGATCCGGCCACGGCGGGGCGCTCTTCTACGCGGCATAGAAATTGCCTGCTGCCTCTATCTTAGCCCCGCGAAAAGATCCTTCTCCGGCAGCTTCGCGGGAATCCGGGACTGGATCAGCGAGTAGTCTTCCCACGGCCAGGCGCGGCGCTGCATCTCAGGGGCGACGGCGAAGAAGAAGCCCAGCGGGTCCACCTGCGTCCTGTGGGCCCGGAGGGCGTCGTCGCGGGCCTCGAAGTAGTCACCGCAGTCAATCTGCGTGGTGGTGGGATGTCCTGCAGGCGGTGGAGTGTGGCCTTCTGCGTCCGTTTCCAGCCAGGCGGCGAGCCGTTCGGCATAGGGAGACTGCAGGCCAGCTTCCTCCAAGGCAAAATGCAGCGCCCGGAACCGCTCAGGGCTGAACGCCCGGTCGTAGTAGAGCTTGCTGGGCGCCCAGGCCTCGCCGGTGTCCGGGTAGCGGTCAGGATCACCGGCAGCTTCGAAGGCTTCCACAGCCACCTTGTGCGCCATAATGTGGTCCGGGTGGGGATAACCGCCGTTTTCGTCGTAGCTGATGATTACCTGGGGCTTGAATTCCCGGACCAGCCGCACCAGTGGCGCAGCAGCGCGCTCCAACGGTTGCGTGGCAAACGAGCCAGGCGGGAGGGGCGGAAGCGGATCACCTTCAGGGAGGCCGGAGTCCACGAACCCCAGCCAACGTTGACGGATGCCCAGTATCTTGGCCGCGCGCTCCATCTCAAGGCGCCGCGCCCCCGCCATGTCCCTTTTCGGGTGGGGTTCGCCTTCCACTGCGGGGTTCTGGATATCTCCCCTGGACCCGTCCGTGCACGTGGCCACCATGACGTCCACGCCTGAGGCTGCGTACATGGCCATGGTTGCAGCGCCCTTGCTGGACTCGTCATCCGGGTGGGCATGGACGGCGAGCAGGCGGAGCGTGGCCGGGGTGGAGCTGGACGCTGTCATGGGTGGACGGCTCCTTCATCTTCTGTAGCCGTTGTGCTGGCCGCTTGAACTGGAGTGAGGCTGGCTGGTTCCGGAAATCCGGGGCCCGGATCCGCACTAAACTGGACTGGTGACTTCCCAGGATCAGCCCGCCGTTTCCGCGCCAGCAGACACTAGCCTAGCCAATCGTTATGGCCGTCAAAAGCGCGGGCTCTCCCCCATGGCGAAGCGAATCATCGGTGCGGGGGCGCTGGCGGGCGGAATCGGCTTCATGGCCTGGGTTTCCACGTCCTCAGCCGTCTCCAGCGTGACGTTCAAGGACATCGGCTACAGCACCACCGACGCCACCCAGGCAGAAGTGGATTTCCAGGTCACCCGGGAGCGGGGGACAGCCGTGAAATGTGCCGTCAAAGCATTGGATTCAAAGTTTGCCGTGGTGGGTTGGAAAGTGGTGGACATCCCGCCCGGTGAGGCTGACCAGACGGCCGACGGCGGCCGGACCATTTCCCAGCGCATCGTGGTAAGGACCGAGTCACTGTCCGTGTCCGGAGTAGTGGACAGCTGCTGGATTCCGGACGGCGGCAATTAGCAGAATGTGATCTACGCCGCTTGCGTATTGGGTTATGTCCAGAGGATTGACTACAATGGAGCAATACCTTTACCCCGCTGAGCTGGTTACTGAGTTCCACAAGTGGCCACCGTGGCGGGGTCTTTTGCATGTATGACCGAAGAGGAGAAGTCCGTGTCGACCACCAACAGCGCGCCTGCAGCCTGGCTCACACAGGAAGCTTTTGACCGCCTGAAGGCAGAGCTGGACCACCTTTCCGGCGCTGGCCGGGCAGAAATTGTCCAGAAGATTGAAGCTGCCCGCCAGGAGGGTGACCTCAAGGAAAACGGCGGCTACCATGCAGCCAAGGAAGAACAGGGCAAGATCGAAGCCCGCATCCGCCAGCTCACGGCGCTGCTGCGTGATGCCCATGTGGGGGAAGCTCCCGCCGACGACGGAATCGTCGAACCCGGCATGATCGTGGTTGCCAAAATCGCCGGCGACGAAGAGACCTTCCTGCTCGGCTCCCGCGAAATCGCCGGCGACTCCGACATTGATGTCTTCAGCGAAAAGTCGCCGCTTGGTGCGGCCATTGTTGGCCACAAAGAGGGCGACACCCTGAGCTACACGGCGCCTAACGGCAAGGACATCACGGTGGAGATCCTCTCTGCCAAGCCTTACGCCGCGTAATAGTTTTTTGAAGGAAAGAGCCGGCCACCCGCAGTTGGCCGGCTCTTTTGTGCCTGTGATCGGTGCCTAGGTCCCTTGCCGGGGCCGCATTAGCAGGGCAGCGGCCACTCCACCCACTGCACCGCCCAGGTGCGCCTGCCAGGAAATGTATCCCGCCACGAAGGGCAGCACGCCGAGCAGGATGCTGCCGTAGACCATGAACAGGACGACGGCCAGCAGGATTTGGCGCCAACTGTGGTTGAAGAAGCCCCGCACCAGCAGGAACGCGAAGAGTCCAAAGACCAGTCCGGACGCGCCCACGGTCACGCCGCCGTTACCGATGAGCCACACTGTCAGCCCGGAACCCAGCCAACTGAACGCCAGCGCCGTCAGGAACACCCGGAGCCCGGACAGGAACACCAGGAATCCGAAAATGATCAGAGGCAGGGCGTTCGAGAGCAGGTGGTTCAGGCTCGCATGGAGCAGTGGGAAAGTGAAGATGTCCAGGAGCCCGTCCAGGCTCCGTGGCCGCAGGCCAAAGGTCCTGTTCAATGAATGGAGGGTGAGCATGTTGACGATCTCGATAACAAAGAGGACGACGGCGAACCCGCCCACCACCAGCAACCCGCCTTTAGCGCGGGAGGCGGTTGTTTCCCGGCTCCGCGGCTGCCCGTCCCCCAGCGCATCCAGCATGGCTGCCTAGTGGACCACTATGGGCTGGAAGCCCTCAGCACGGAGGGCACCAAGCACTTGCTCGCAGTGCTCATGTCCCTTGGTTTCAAGATTCACGGTGATGGACACGTCTCCCATGCTAATGGAACCGCCCACCCTTGTGTGGTCCAGCCCAGTCACGTTGGCATCGTTCTCGGCAATGATCCGGGCAATAGTGGCTAGGGAGCCCGGCCGGTCATCCAGCATCATCCGCACGGTCATGTAGCGCCCGGCGGCGGACAGGCCACGCTGGATGACTTTGAGCATCAGCATCGGATCGATGTTGCCGCCGGACAGGATCACCGCTGTGGTGCCGGGATTCTCAATCTTTCCGTCCATGAGTGCGGCAACGCCCACGGCACCGGCAGGCTCCACTACCAGCTTGGCCCGTTCCAGCAGGAAGATCAGCGCACGGGCCAAGGAATCCTCGCTGACGGTAACTACATCGTCCACGAGCTCACGGATGATGCTGAATGGCAGCTGGCCGGGGCGGCCCACGGCGATGCCGTCGGCCATGGTGGATACCTTCTTCAAGGGAACCAGTGCATCTGCGGCGAGTGAAGGCGGGTAGGCGGCCGCGTTCTCCGCCTGGACGCCGATGATGCGGATTTCCCGCCCCAACTCACGTGCTCGGGCCTTGACGGCCACCGCAACCCCTGCCAGGAGGCCGCCGCCGCCAACACCCATCAGGATGGTGTCGACGTTGGGGATCTGCTCGAGTATCTCGAGGCCGATGGTGCCTTGGCCGGCCACCACGTCCACGTTGTCAAAGGGGTGGACAAAAACGGTTCCGGACTCGTTGGCGTAGCGCTGCGCTTCAGCCAGCGCCTCGTCAACGTTGTGGCCGTGGAGGACCACCTCCGCGCCATGGCTGCGGGTGGCTGCCAGTTTGGGAAGGGCCACGCCCAGGGGCATGTAGATGCGTGCCTTGATGCCGAGGCTCTTCGCGGCAACAGCTACACCCTGCGCGTGGTTTCCGGCGGACGCTGCAACAACGCCGCGCTTCTTTTCCTCTGGCGACAGCCGGGCCATCCGGACATAGGCGCCCCGGACTTTGAATGATCCTGCCCGCTGCAGGTTCTCGCACTTGAAGAAGACGTCCCCGCCCACCATGCTCCCGAGGGCCCGCGACGATTCCACTGGTGTCCGGGCAATAATCCCCTCAAGCAGCTTCTGCGCCTCCAGGACATCGTCCAGCGACACGGGAAGGGTTTCGAGGATGTTCACGGACTATTCTCCTTTGGCAGATTCTGCTCCGGTGCCCTGGCCTGCGGTGCCGGCCTGGGTTTCCGGATTGTGTGCGTTTGTGCTGGTCACAGCTTCCTTGCTGTCCCTGGGTTTCCAGCCGGGCAGTCTGACGTCCTTAATCGTGTCATCCTGGCCTGAGCCAACCATCACCGGCCCTCCGGGGGTAGCCAGCACTTGTTCATGTTCCCATGTTCTGCCGGCGATGTAGCGAATCGCCGAGTTTGCTACAGCGAGGATGGGAACAGAAAACAGCGCGCCGGGAATTCCGGAAAGGTATGAACCGGCCGCCACAGCCAGGATCACAGCCACCGGGTGCAGCGCGACTGCCTTTCCCATCACGAGCGGCTGCAGGATGTGGCTTTCCAGCTGCTGGACCAGCAGCACGATCCCCAACATGATGAGCGCGTTGACCCAACCATTTGCCACGAGCGCCAGAAGCACAGCCACCGCCCCGGTGACGAGTGCGCCGACGATGGGGATGAAGGAACCCATGAACACCAGCACGCCCAGCGGAAGCGCAAGTGGGACTCCGATGATGGCGGCACCCACGCCGATTCCCACGGCGTCCACAAAAGCCACGAACATTTGGATGCGGGCGTAGCTGACCATGGATGCCCAGCCCTTGCGGCCTGCCCCGAACGTGGCGGCGCGGGCCTTTTTTGGCAGCAGCCGGACCAGGAACGCCCAGATGCGGTCACCTTCCAGGAGGAAGAAAATCAGGACAAACAGCGCGAGGACAAGTCCTGCGGCAAAATGCCCTGCTGTACTTCCAAAAGAAAGGGCTCCGCTCAGGATGCTGCTGCTGTTGTTCTGCAGCGCGGCTGTTGCCTCCTGCAGGTACTGGTCGATCTGGGCCGCCGACAAGTGAAGCGGCCCTTCCGCCAGCCAGCCCTGGATCTGCTGTATCCCGGCCAGCGCCTCGCTCCACAGCTCGCTGAAACCCGCAACAAGCTGCCGTCCCACGAGCGCCAGGGAACCGCCAATCAGACCGAGGAACCCCAGCACGGTGACCGCCACGGCGGCGCCGTTGGGCAGCCGATGATTCCTGAGCCAGCCCACGATGGGGCTGAGCAGGCCAGCCAGCAGCGCTGCCACCATGACGGGAATGATAAGGAAGCTAATCCGGCTGAGGAGCCAGATCAGGGCGCCTCCCACCAACAGGATGAGCCCCAGACGCCAGGCCCATGACGCCGCTATGCGGACACCGTAGGGGATGTCGCGGTCCAGTTCACGGTCCGCCAGGACCCGCAGCGGCGGGGCAGCACGGCCTGCAGTGTCGTCCACACGCCCACTTGGTTGCGGGAGGGTGGAACGGTCGGTTGGGTTGGCGTCCTCAGCTGGCGTCATAGCCTAATACTTCCCCAGCTGCGGGGTTATGGGAAACCGCTACCCGGCTTCGTTGAGGGTGGCGTCGACCCCCCACGTCATGGTGAAGCTGTCCCCCGGCGAAAGCCAGCGGAGCCCGTCCCCGGAGTTGAAGGCATTGGCTGGTCCCGTCATCGGCTCGATGGCCACCGCCCGCGGCCTGCCGGGAAAGTCCGTGGTGACGAATACATGGACGTAGGCGCATGCCTCGTCCTGCCACAGGCTGACGCTGCGGCCGTCCGGAGCGGACAGAGTGTGGCGGGCCGTGCCGCCGTCGAACGTTATGTCCGTCAGTGCGACGTCGATGTCCAGGCTCCCCACACGCCTGCCTGAGCGGAGGTCCGCGTCGCCGCTGACCGGTTCGGAGCTGCGCGGTATCAGCCTCTTGTCGGCAACGAGCCGGGTGTCAGCGGAGACTGTCAGTAGCAGGTCGTCGAGCTCCGTATCGCCGAGCCGCAGGTACGGGTGGGCGCCCAGGACAAACGGTGCCGGCGCCTTGGAGTCATTGACCAGGGTCTGCCGGACCTCGAGGCCCAGGTCCTCCGCCAGCAGATACTCCACCCGGTGGCGCAGCAGGAACGGGTATCCATGCTGGGGGAAAACGGTCGCTTCGAGGGTGACGGAGAACTGCGACTCGTCCACCAAGCTGTAGGAGGCGTTCCGCAGCAGTCCGTGACTGGCGTTGTTCCGGGACACTTCGGTGATGTCCAGTTGCTGCTTCTTGCCATCGAGGTACCAGACGCCGTCCTCCACCCTGTTCGCCCAAGGCGCCAGGGTGATACCCGCCGCACCGGGAGAAATTTCAGCATCGCCGTAAGTCTCGGTGAGTTGTACGCCGCCCCGGCTGTAGAGGCGAAGGCCTGCGGCCAGCTCTGTAACAACTGCGAGCGCATCCCCCCGCCGGAGTTCGTACTGCCGCCCGCTGGCGTAGGACCGGAAGCCGGAAGGGACGCTGGTTTCCGGCAGAGAAGGTGAAGTCATGGGCACCACCGTACATTGCATGACGCCAGCCGTCCCAACAGCGCCACATGTTATCTTTTGTTTGAAACTATTCTTTTTTGAGCTAAATATGCGACAATGATGATGACATTGAGCGGGCCACGTTGGAAGGGGATGTGATGCTTGCAGCACAACGGCAGCATCTGATCCTCCAAGAGGTCCACAACGAGGGAACCGTGCGGGTGGCCACCCTCGCCGCACGTTTCGACGTTTCGGAAATGACCATCCGCCGCGACATCGACGCCCTCGATGCCGGCGGCCTGGTCCTGCGGGTCCACGGAGGAGCCGCTCGAACGGACAGCTTCAGCGCGCTCGAACCCGGGTTCGCCAACAAGTCCGCCCTCGAACAGCCCGCCAAGGCAGCCATCGCGGCCGAGGCACTCAAGTTGGTCCGGCCCGGCATGACGCTGCTCATTTCGGGCGGAACCACAACGTTTGAGCTGGCAAGGCTGCTGCCCCGGAACTTCGACCTCACAGTAGCCACCAACTCGGCTATGGTGGCCGGTTCGCTTGCTGCCCGGGAAGGAACGGGAGAGGACAGCGGCATCCGGACCCTCGTGCTGGGCGGGGAGCGGACACCGTCAGAGGCCCTCGTTGGTCCGCTGACCGTTCAGGCCGTCAGCACCATTGCCGCCGATCTTTGTTTTATGGGCGCGCACGGACTGGATCTCCAGGCTGGGATCACTTCGCCCAACCTCCTCGAAGCCGAGGTCAATGCCGCCATGGTCAGGGCGTCCTCGCGGCTGGTGGTCCTCGCAGACTCAAGCAAGTACGGCGTCATCGGCCTCGCTGGTATCTGCCCCTTGTCCGCGGTGCACATCCTGGTCACCGACAGCGGAATCCGCGCCGCATCCACCGGAGCCCTCGCCGCCCTCCAAAAAGCCGTTTCCGAGGTTCGGACAGTACGGCTTCCGAACAGCCGTAACAGCCATGCGGAACCGGCCAGCGTTACCAGCCCTGATCCCCGGCAGTACCAGCCACCCGTACCCAAAGGAAAAGCCCCATGACAGGTATCACCAGTACGAAGCTCGCCGACGGCCGGGAGCTGATCTATTTCGACGACGCCGCAACGCCGAAGCTCCGCACGGCGGAAACCACCACGGACCACCGGCCGCTGCCGGAGCGGGGCGAGCCAGGCGAAGTACGGTTCGATGCCCTCACGGACGAGTGGGTCGCCGTTGCGGCCCACCGGCAGTCGCGTACGCACCTGCCGCCGGCAGATCAGTGCCCCATCTGCCCCACCACACCGAACAACCCCTCCGAGATCCCCGCGCCGGACTACGACGTGGTGGTGTTTGAAAACCGCTTCCCGTCACTGGGCCCGGACCTGGGGCCCATACCGGCCGCCCCGGAATGGGGAACCACCGGCCCGGCGTATGGACGCTGTGAGGTGGTGTCCTTCACCCCTGAGCACACGGGGTCGTTCAGCGGGTTGGGCGAGGAGCGGGCCCGCACAGTCGTGGAGGCCTGGGCGCACCGAACTGAGGCGCTCAGCAGGATGGCGGGAATCAAACAGGTTTTCCCGTTCGAGAACCGGGGGGCCGACATCGGCGTCACCCTCCACCATCCGCACGGACAGATCTATGCCTACCCATACATCACTCCGAGGGCCGGGGTCCTGGGCGCGGCGGCACGCAAGTTCTACGATGGGTCCGACGGCCGGCAGACCCTCACCGGGTCGCTGCTTCGGGCTGAACGGGAGGACGGAAGCAGGATGGTGATGGAGGGCGAGAACTTCAGCGCCTACGTGCCTTTCGCTGCCCGCTGGCCGCTGGAAATCCATCTGGTACCGCATCGGCAGGTACCCGACCTGGCAGCATTGAGCGGCGAGGAAAAGGATGAGCTGGCGCATGTTTACCTGGACCTGCTCAAACGGCTCGACGCCCTCTACCCCACGCCCACCCCCTACATTTCCGCCTGGCACCAAGCCCCCCTGGACGACCTTTTGCGGCCGGCCAGCTACCTCCACCTGCAGTTGACGTCACCGCGCAGGGCAGCCGACAAACTCAAGTACTTGGCCGGCTCCGAAGCCGCGATGGGCGCGTTCATCAACGACACCACGCCCGAAAGCGTGGCGGAGCGGCTCCGCGCCGTTACCGTCCCGGAGTCCACCCCCACGCCCGCAGCCACTACCGCCGTCCCTCTGGGGGCCCTACCTGAAGGAGCACATGCGTGAGCGCCGCCCCTGACCCGCTGACCACCCAGGCGCCGCCCACTGCCGCGGACCTTGCCACCCGCTTTGAGCGGGAGTTCGGCAGGCTTCCCGACGGCGTCTGGCAGGCGCCGGGCCGCGTCAACCTGATCGGTGAGCACACCGACTACAACGAGGGCTTCGTGCTTCCGTTCGCCATCGACAAGACTGCCAGGGTGGCCGTGGCAGTCCGGCCGGACAGCGCCATCCGGCTCCTGTCCACGTACGGTGACCAGGGCGTAGTCAATGCCGATCTTGGCACCATCGCAGCCGCCTCGGCCAAGGGCTGGACGAAGTATCCCCTCGGTGTCATCTGGGCCCTTCAGCAGCGCGGCATCGCGGTTCCGGGACTGGACCTGCTCCTCGATTCCAACGTTCCCCTCGGCGCAGGCCTGTCCTCGTCGCACGCGATCGAGTGCGCAGTCATCTCAGCGCTCAACGACATCACGGGAGCCGGACTGGAACCGGAGGAGATGGTCCTCGCCACCCAGCGCGCAGAGAACGACTTTGTGGGCGCCCCCACGGGCATCATGGACCAGTCGGCGTCCCTGCGCGGATCCAAGGGCCACGCCGTCTTCCTGGACTGCCGCGACCAGAGCGTCCAGCTGGTTCCTTTTGAAGCCGAGCAATCCGGGCTGGTGATGCTGGTGATCGACACCAAGGTTTCCCACTCCCACGCCGACGGCGGTTACGCCTCACGCCGGGCCTCCTGCGAATTGGGTGCTCAGGTCTTGGGCGTCAAAGCGCTCCGGGACGTCCACGTGGCGGACCTTGAGGAAGCAGCCGGGCTCCTGGACGAGGTCACCTACCGGCGCGTGCGCCACGTGGTCACCGAGAACGACCGGGTGCTGCAGACCGTCGAGCTGCTGGCCAGCGAGGGCCCGGGTTCCATCGGCGCCCTGCTCGACGCCAGCCACGCCTCCATGCGGGACGATTTCGAGATCTCTTGCCCGGAACTGGATCTGGCCGTGGACATCTCCCGCGCCAACGGGGCTATCGGAGCCCGGATGACCGGGGGCGGTTTCGGCGGGGCCGCCATTGCCCTCACCCCGGCAGAGGTGGAGCAGCAGGTGCGCGCCGCCGTCGAACGCGCCTTTTCCGAGGCCGGGCACAAGGCTCCTGACATCTTTACCGTCACCCCGGCCGCCGGAGCGATGCGCCTTTCGTAAGGCGCTCAGAGACACAACAGGAGAGGGTCCCCGCCAGTGCTATATGCACCAGGCGGGGACCCTCTCCTTTTAGGTTTAACGTACGACGGCGGCTGCCGGCTTGGGTGCTAGTCGTCGCCCCGGAGGATAGCGAGCAAGCGGATGATTTCCACGTAAAGCCAGACCAGCGTGACCGTGAGGCCGAACGCTGCCGTCCAGGAGAAGCGCTGCGGAGCGCCGCTCTGGACCCCTGCCTCGATGCTGGTGAAGTCCATAACCAGGGAGAACGCAGCCAGGCCGATGGCCAGGATGCCGATGACGACACCAATGATGCCGCTGCGCAGACCGAAGGGCTCAGTCGTCAGACCGGTCATCATCATGACGAGGTTAACCACCGAGAACAGTGCGTAGCCAACCAGGGCGATCATGAAGAACTTCATGGCCTTGGGCGTGGCCCGTACCTTGCCGCTCTTGAACAGGAGCAGCGTCACGGTGAAGACGGACAAGGTGCCGATGACAGCCTGGAGACCAACGCCCGGGTACATGGTGTCCAGTACGCGGGTGAGACCGCCGAGGAAGAGACCCTCAAGACCGGCATACGCGAGAATCAGCGCAGGTGACGGCTGCTTCTTGAAGGTGTTGACGAGTGCCAGAACGAAGCCGCCGAGGGCACCAACGATCATCAGCATGCTCGCGAGGCCCATGCTGACGAACATTGTCACCGCTGCGCCGACCAGCAGCACTCCGAGGCAGGCGGCCGTCTTGACGATGACGTCGTCGTAGGTCATCCGGCCAGTGTCCGCGGGACCCGCGGCCGGCTGGTTGTACATCTGCTGCAGCTGCTCGTTGGTCATGTTTTGAGCAGCGTAGCCGCCCTGGCCGTCCATGACCTGACCGGGGGCGCGGCCGTACGCCTGCTGTCCATAAGGCTGGCCGTAGGGCTGCTGGCCGTAAGGTGCCTGCCCGTAAGGCGCCTGCGGGACAGGCGGCGCCTGCGTTGCTTCACGGAAATTCTTTCCGTTGAAGATCGGGTTTCCGCCAAGTGCCATTGCTGGTGTCCTCCAAGTAAGGGGTGGGTGCTGAACCTTATGATTCACGTTACCAATTTCCACGCCTCACCGCCGCCGAAAGTTCCCGCCCCTTGCGGGAAGCAACCCAACTGTGACATGGGACGTCGTCCGAAGCGGGCGACGACAATCCCCGCAGGGCAGACCGAATGTTAAGAAATACCGGGGATCAACAAAAGTTTCTTTAGTCAGCCTAACGATAGAGGCAGGTCCTGCTACACAGTTGTTATCTGATCGCTACCCGAAGGCCGCTTCGGGCGGCATTTTTCGCCTCCGCAGCGCTGTAACATAAGGCCAAGCCGGGTGACGAAAATCACAGATGTGCAGCGTTTGCTGATATCAGTACCGCATCATCGTCTGCCCGGCTTCGTTCGCAGCGGTTGCAAAGGCGCAGCCGAGACCACCCCCAAGCGGAGGTTTTCTATTTTGAAAAGCACACCGAGAGGCCTGTTGCACAAGCGGCCGGGCAGATTGCTAAAGGCTGTGGGGGCGATCTTCGCTGCCATTGTCACAATCCTGCTCGTCGTCGCTCCCGCGTCGCAAGCCACTACACCGTCACCGACACCATCCCCGTCACCGACGGTATTCCAGAACAGCATCAGCGGATTCCTTCGGGATGACGAACGTGCACCCATCGCAGATGTCACCATCACTGCCAAAAGCGGAGATTTCACGGGAACCACAAAATCCGGCGCCAATGGCGCATGGACTATCGGAGTGCCCGTCCAAGGCACCTATGAAATAGAGCTGGATGAGTCCACGCTGCCCGAGGGAATCAAGCTGGCCGAGGGCCAGGAGAACCCCCGCAACGTCTCGTTCAGCCAGACATCCAATCTCTCGGTGATCTTCACTTTTGGCGAGGGAATTGTGGTCCAGGAGCAGAACTTCGCCCAGAACCTGCTCAACCGCCTGGTGGCTGGCCTGAGCTTCGGCCTCCTGCTGGCGTTGGCGTCCGTGGGACTCTCACTCATTTTCGGTACTACAGGCCTGACGAACTTTGCCCACGGTGAAATGGTCACCTTGGGCGCCGTGGCTATGTTTGGCCTCAGCGCGATGAACCTGCCCTTCTGGCTCGCCGGAATCCTGGCGCTCTTGATCGGTGGCCTGTCCGGCTATATCCAGGACGCAGGCCTGTGGAAGCCACTGCGCGCCCGCGGGACGGGCCTTGTCCCCATGATGATCGTCAGCATCGGCCTTGCGTTGGCCGCCCGCTATGTCATTCAGTTCTACTTCGGTGGTGCCACCCAGCAACTGCCGTTCGCCCAGTCCAGCGAGATCCAGCTTGGGCCTGTCTCCATCTCGCCCAATAATCTGTGGTCCCTCGTCATCAGCGCCATTGTCATAGGTTTGATCGGCGTCATCCTGCTCAAAACCCGCTTGGGAAAGGCCACGCGCGCGGTGGCAGATAACCCGGCGTTGGCGGCCGCATCGGGCATCGACGTCGACTCCGTGATCCGCATCGTCTGGGTAGCAGGCGGAATGCTGGCGGCGCTCGGCGGCATCCTGTGGGCGTATTACCGGCCCGGCGTGACGTTCGACATGGGCTCCCAAATCCTGCTGTTGATCTTCGCCGGCGTCACCCTGGGTGGCCTAGGGACTGTTTTCGGGGCCCTGATCGGGTCACTCATCGTCGGTATTTTCGTGGAACTGACCACCGTCTTCGGCCTCGCCGCCGATCTGAAATTCGTGGGAGCACTGTTCATCATGATTGTTGTCCTCTTGTTTCGTCCCCAGGGCATCCTGGGCCGTCGTGAGCGTGTGGGTTAGGAGGCCGCCATGGACTACGGATTCGTTTTCTCCAGCGCTGCCAGCGAAATATTCAGCCCGACAACGGCTGCTTATGCCCTTGCAGCCCTCGGCCTGGCCGTTCACTTCGGCTACTCCGGCCTGCTGAACTTCGGGCAGGCCGGCTTCATGGCTGTGGGCGCCTATGGCTTTGCCATCTCGACGTTGTCTTTCGGGGTTCCATTCTTTGTTGGTCTGCTCATCGCCGTCGTCAGTTCCTGCCTGTTTGCCCTGCTGCTGGGTATCCCCACCCTGCGGCTAAGGGCTGACTACTTGGCCATCGTTACTATCGCCGCAGCCGAAATTGTCCGCTACGTCGTAACCACCAACCAAATGGATGCAGTGACAGGATCGGCCGACGGCCTAGGTGCCTTCGAGGGTGGGTTCTATTCCATGAACCCTTTCCCCGAAGGGTCCTACCTGGGCATGAATAACCGCGACTTCTTCATCCGGGTCGTTGCCTGGACCTTGGTGGTCCTATGCTGCCTTGTCATCTGGCTGTTGATGCGCAGCCCCTGGGGGCGTGTGCTCAAGGGCATCCGGGAAGACGAGAACGCTGTCCGTTCCCTTGGCAAGAACGTCTATGCCTACAAGATGCAGGCGCTGATCATCGGCGGTGTCCTCGGCGCCCTCGCCGGCATGGTGTTCACACTTCCGCGCGGCGCAGTCCAGCCCGCGAACTATGGCACCGAGCTGACGTTTTTCCTCTGGACATGCCTGCTGCTGGGCGGCATGGCCACCGTCCTGGGGCCTGTTATCGGCGCCATGATCTTCTGGGTGGTCTTGTCCCTGACACAGGGCATCCTGTCCGGCCTTATTGAATCCGGCGCGGTGACCTGGCTGACCACAGTCCAGGCGGGCCAGCTGCGCTTTATCCTTGTTGGCATCGCCCTGATGCTGTTGATGATCTTCAGGCCGCAGGGCGTCTTTGGCAATAAGAAGGAGCTGGCATTCGCATGAGTCACGGTGCACATTCAATGAATGAAAATGTACACAGCACGGCACACAACGACGCAGCCATCGACTATATGACTGACACCAGTCCGATTGCCGCCGGCGACATCGCCCCGGGCTGCAAGAAGAGGGACCCCATCGTGGTGGCCGAGAACGTCACCCGGACCTTCGGCGGCATCAACGCCGTCGACGTCCAATACCTGGAGATCCCACGGCACAAAATCACCGCCCTGATCGGCCCCAACGGGGCAGGCAAGACGACCCTCTTCAACCTCCTTACCGGCTTCGATACGCCCAACTCCGGCAAATGGCAGTTTGAAGGAAAGAACATCGAGGGTGTCTCCTCGTACAAGCTGGCCCGCATGGGCATGGTGCGCACTTTCCAGCTCACCAAGGTCATGGGCAAGCTCACCGTTATGGAGAACATGCGCCTTGGCGGATCCAGCCAGCCCGGCGAACGGCTCTCGAAGGCACTGTTCAAGGGGATTTGGGGCGGCCGGGAGAAGGAAATTACGGCCCAGGCGGACGTCCTGCTGGAGAAGTTCAAGCTCGACGTCAAGAAAGATGACTACGCGGCTTCACTGTCAGGCGGCCAGCGCAAGCTGCTCGAAATGGCGCGCGCCCTGATGGTCCGGCCCAAGCTGGTGATGCTGGACGAACCGATGGCCGGCGTCAACCCGGCTTTGACGCAGTCGCTGCTGGACCACATCAAGAACCTCAAGGCTGAAGGCATGACCGTGTTGTTCGTGGAACACGATATGAACATGGTCAGGCACATTGCCGACTGGGTTGTTGTCATGGCCGAGGGGAAGATTGTGGCGGAGGGTCCCCCTGCCGATGTTATGAAGAACCCTGCTGTTATTGACGCTTACCTGGGAGCCCACCATGACGTCGATCTTGGTGACACTGAAGGCATCAGGGAACTCGAAGCAGTACTTGAAGCAGACGAGGAATCGATTGTGGGTACGGAAAACGCCGGCATCATCGCTGTTGACGCAGTGACCACCGAGGCCAAAGATGCAGACCTTAAGCAACCCGACCTCAGCCCGGAAGCCCACCAGGCTCCGGCCGCCGATGAACCCCTTTCTCCCGAGTCCGGCCTGAGAGAAGCTGGCACCACAGACAAGGACAAAGAATGAGTGCCACCAGCGCTGCCCCTTCCACCTCGACAAGGCCGGCGGATGACGTCGTCGTCAGGGTAACCGACCTTGTGGCCGGTTACCTCCCGGGTGTGAACATCCTCAATGGTTGCAGCATCGAAGCCCGGAAGGGCGAACTGATCGGCATCATCGGACCCAACGGGGCAGGCAAGTCGACGCTGCTCAAGGCCATGTTCGGCTTGGTAAAAGTCCATTCCGGCTCCGTAGTTGTCCGCGGTAAGGACATCACAGGGCTAAAAGCCAACAAGCTGGTCACCCAGGGCGTGGGCTTCGTGCCGCAGAACAACAACGTCTTTGCCACCCTCACCATCGAGGAAAACATGCAGATGGGGATGTTCCAGAGGCCCAAGGACTTCTCCGAACGGTTTGAGTTCGTCGTTAGCCTGTTTCCGGAGCTTGGCAAGCGACGGGCCCAGCGTGCAGGGTCCCTCTCCGGCGGTGAACGCCAAATGGTGGCCATGGGACGGGCACTGATGATGGAACCGGCCGTCCTGCTGCTCGACGAGCCATCCGCCGGCCTCTCCCCCGTCAAGCAGGATGAGACGTTCCTGCGGGTCCATGAGATCAACAGGGCAGGCGTTTCCGTCATTATGGTCGAACAGAACGCCCGGCGCTGCCTTCAGATCTGCGACCGGGGCTACGTCCTGGACCAGGGCAAGGATGCGTACACAGGCACTGGACGGGAGCTCATGAAGGATCCCAAGGTCATCCAACTCTACCTGGGCACCCTCGCCGACACGGTGGAGTAAAGCCGCACAGCGGAGGGCCCTCGTTCAGACCTTTCTGAACGAGGGCCCTCCTCTTTGTGAACGACTCAGCCCGGCTACAACGAAGGCCCCCGTCCGTGGACGGGGGCCTTCGTTGTAGCGTCAGTTAAGGCTCGGCTTACAGCTTGCCGAATTCTTCCTTGACTGGCTGCGGCTTGTTCGTGTCATCGTACTGGTAGATACCGATGTAGGCTTCGGTCGGATCACCGGCATCGGAGAAGGTTACCGGACCCGACTGGCCGTCGTAGTCGATATCCTTGCCATTGCGGAGCAACGTGACGCACGAGGCGAAGGTGTTGCACTTCTCACCGACCTCGGAGACAGCCTTCAGTTGCTTGGCAATGTCCGCACCCTTGGTGCTCTTAGCCGCTTCCGAGGCCAGGGCAATCAGGTTGACGGCGTCGTAGGACTCGCCGGCGTAGTTGTAGTCCTTCAGCGCCGGATCGATGGCCTGAAGTGACTTCTTGAAGTCCTCCTTGGCGAACGTTCCGGGCTGGGTGCCCTGCGCGCCCTTCAAGGTGCCGGGCTGGAAGTCCTTGCTGTAGTCGGATGTGTTGCCGTCCACCAGGAACAGCTGCGTTGGCTTGATCCCCTTGCCCGTCAGCAATGGAATGATGCTCTTGGCTTCGTCAAAGGTGATCAGTGCGATAGCGTCCGGCTTGGCAGCAATGACTTTGTCCACCTGGGCGCTGAACTGGGAGTCGCCGGTGTTATACAGCTGCTCCTCAACGACCTTGCCGCCAGCACCTTCGAAGGCCTCCTTGACGTTCTTCTGGAGACCTGTTCCATAGGCGTCGTTCAGGACGATCATTCCGACCGTCTGTGCTCCACAGGCAGCGATGTAGTTGCCCAGGACCTTGCCCTGCACCACGTCTGAGGGTGCGGTGCGCCAGTACAGGCCCTTGTCATCCCAGGTGGTGAAGTCCGGCGAGGTGTTTGCCGGGGAGAAGTGAAGCACGCCGGCCCCGGTGATCTGGCCGATCACGGTCTTGGATACAGAAGAGGAAGCTGCGCCAATAACCGCGCTGACTCCCTGACCAAGCAGCGCAGTAGTGGACTGCGTGGCGATGTCGGTTTTGGTGTCGCCGGAGTCGCGATGGATAACTTCCACTGGCTTACCCAGAACACCGCCTGCTGCGTTGACCTCCTGAACGCCGAGGTTAACACCAGCGATTTCGGGTGGCCCAAGGTATGCCAGGTTGCCGGTCGTGGGCAGGAGCGAGCCGAGCTTCAACGGCGTGTCCGTGGTGGTGGTGGACGGCGGAACAGCGCCCGTGGGAGCTGCCGCGGCTGAGGTGCTGGCGCCAGCACCGGCACCCGCCGGGCAAGAGATTGCGCCCTGAGGTGCGGTGGTGGTTTCCGTCGAGCTCGGCGTGGAGGTACCACCACAAGCTGTAGCCAGAAAGGCGACGCCGACGCTAAGCGCTGTGAGCTTTGCGATACGGGGTGCCGCCGGGGAAAGTGAAATCATTGACAATCTCCTGGATCGAAAGGTGCGAACGGCCTTTGATGCGGATGATCAGGTGTTCCTGATTTAACTTTCAAGCTAGTGCATATCCAAGGCGGATATAAGTGACTGAGGTCACATCCTTATAACAGTCGTTGCATATGCGAAATCTCCGGGCCGGACAGTCCGCAGAGGTCAAGGAAGACACGCTACACAGCGCAGAATGACGGCGGTATTGGAAGAAGTTGTGCCCCAGGCGAGACTCGAACTCGCAACACGCGGATTTTAAGTCCGCTGCCTCTGCCAATTGGGCTACTGGGGCGCCCGGTCAATGGTATCTCGTCACATCCGGTCGAAGGGCGCGGCATACCGGAACGTGCCATGAACTCCCCCCGGCCACACCGCCAGCGGCAGGAGCTGGAAGTTGTCCGCCCAAGCCTTTTCGGGAGGCAGGACACCGAGGGAAGTAGCCGGCACAAAGCCGAAGCGTGGGTAGTACTCGGTGCTGCCAAGCAGCGCGATGCCGCTCTCCCCCGCAGCGTTTGCCCGGGCGATGGTCTCATTCATCAGTGCACTCCCAATGCCGTGCCGCTGCAGCCTGGGCGTCACCCCAATCGGCCCGAGCCCCAGCAGCTCATGCCCGGCCACCCAGCCACGCGTACTGATGACGTGGCCAACAACCTCGCCGTCCAGGACGCCCACAATGCTGAACTCCGGCAGGTACTCCTCGCATTCAAACAACTGGCGGAGCAGTTCCACTTCAACAGGTTCTCCCTCCGCAGGCAGGCCGGTGGCCGGCGAGACGGCGAAGGCCTCTGCCGTCAATGCCAGGATCGCGGCCCGGTCAGCCTCCGTCTCGTTGCGCAGCACAAGCTCCGGTTTGGGCTGGTGGCGGCTCTCTGCAGAGAGTTCGGCCACGGCTTCGAGAGCACGGGCGGCGTCGGCGACCGGTACCAGCAGGTGGTCATGATGGAACCCGGCGAGCACGTTGCAGCTGATCCGCGCCTCGGTCAGTGCCTTTCCGACGGCGGCAGTCAGGCCGACTGCCTCAAGCTCTGAATGCACCTCCAACGTGATCCACGCTGCCACGAAGTCATAGGCCAGGCCCAGGCGGTCCGCTTCTACCCGGGGAAGGACCACTGTGAGTCCCTCAGCCTCGCGCACCGCGGCTTCGATTCCGGCGGCGAGTGGCCTGCCGTGGGGCCACAGGACGTAGACGTACTCCCCCTCGCGTACCACCGGGTGAAGGGAGGCCAGCAGGGTCTGGAGGTTCATTTCACCAGTCATGGTGCCCAGTCTATGAGGACGGACCTTCCGGACGGCCAGGGCACTCCGGCAGTGCCCACCAACGCAAACGGCGGCCATCCCCTCGCAGGGGACAGCCGCCGTCGGGCGTTGGACCGTGTGGCCCGGGACGCGCGAGCTACTTGGCGTCAGCGGTGACTGGTTTCTGGGGGTCGACCTTGGTCTTCTCCGCAGATCCTGGGGCACCGGGCAGCGGCGCGTCAGCCGGCGAACCCGCAGGCGCAGCAGGGGCTGCGGCTGGCTTGGGGGCCGGGGTGGCCGCTGCAACGAAGGCGCCGCGGGGGTTGTCGAGGTCGATCAGCTGCGTGGTGTCGCGGCCCGCGAAGAAGCTGATGATCCAGTTGAAGATCACGCGGAATTTGCGCTCGAACGTGGGCATTGCCATGCCGTGGTATCCACGGTGGGCGAGCCAGGCCAGGCCGCCCTTGAGGCCGATGCTGCCGACGAGGTTGATGTTCGCAACACCCTTCCACTCGCCGAAGCCGGCCACGGCACCGAGGTTCTTGTGCTTGTAGTCCTTCAGCGGCTTGTCCCAGCGGGAAGCCCACAGGTTCTTCGCGAGTCGCTTGGCCTGGCGAAGGGCGTGCTGGGCGTTCGGAACGCACGTACCGTCCGGCAGGCCACTGCCCGTGAGGTCCGGTACGGCGGCGATGTCGCCGGCGGCCCAGGCGTTCTCGACGATCCCCTCGTCCCCACCAATGCGCAGGTCAGGAAGGGTGCGGACGCGGCCGCGCGGCTCGAGCGGGAAGTCGGTGGAGCGGACCATCGGGTTGGCCTGCACGCCGGCAGTCCAGACCAGGGTGTCTGCTTCGAAGTCCTGCGCCGGCGTCTTGTCCGGGAGGTTGATGAGCTTGATGGAGCCCTCGGCATTGTCCAGGGAGGTGTTCAGCAGGACCTCGATGCCGCGGCTGCGGAGGTGCTCCACAACCCATTCGGCCTGCTTGGCCGTTACCTCGGGCATGATGCGTCCCATGGCCTCGACCAGGACGAAGCGGATTTCCTCCTGCTTGACGCGGGGGTTGTTCCTGACCGCCGCGCGGGCGAGGTCTTCCATCTCGGTGATGCACTCGATACCGGCAAAGCCGCCGCCCACCACCACGAAGGTCAGTGCCTTGGCGCGTGCTGCGGGATCGGTGATGGTGGATGCTGCTTCAATGCGCTCCAGCACCTTGTTGCGAAGGGCCACAGCCTCTTCGATGGTCTTCAGGCCGATGCCCTTGTCCGCGAGGCCCTTGATGGGGAAGGTGCGGGTGATGGCGCCTGCGGCCATGACGACGTCGAAGTAGGGAACCTCAAAGTTCTCGCCGCCGTCCGTGGGAGCCACAACGGCGGTGCGGTTGGCGTGGTCGATCGAGGTGACGCGGCCCTGGATCAGTTCAGTCTGCTTGAGGTGCTGGCGGTGGGAGACCACGGCGTGGCGGGCTTCGATGTTGCCGCCTGCTACCTCGGGGAGGAACGGCTGGTAGGTCATGTAGGGCAGTGGATCAACGAGGGTGACGATGCCACCGGCATTCGCGATCTTCTTCTGCAGTTTGAGTGCTACGTACAGGCCGACGTACCCGCCGCCGACGACGAGTACCCGGGGACGGTCCTGGAGCTCTGGGGTGGTTGCCATGATTTAAGAATACAGTACTTTGTGAAAATCTTCACTAACTACCGCCCGGCTATGGCTTGCCTCCCGAATCAACGGCGTCCAGGACCCCGGTATCGGGTTCTTCATGGGCCAGGCGGGGATTGCGGGCGGCCCTCCGCAGCTGGATCGCGGCTGCCGCGATGATGACCACAAAAAGCACGGCGAACCCAATAACGACGGCGGCGCCGAGGGCGGAGTCACGCTGCGACGGAGCCTCTGCGGCGGGCACTGTGGCCTCGGGCAAGGTGGGTACTGCGCTGGGGACGTCGGTGGTGGGCACTGGCGCGGGCGTTGACAGGTTGCCGCGGCGATGCACGCGGATCCAGTCCGAGATGGAGCCCAGCGGGTTGCTGGCGGCTTCGGGAACTGAATCCTTCAGCGCGGCCTCGGCGTTGAGGACGCCGAACCCGTACAGCGGGTCCTTGCCCGGTGCGCCGGCGTCCTTCGCGGTGGTGACGATCCGGTTGATGACTTGTTTTGCGCTCATCTCCGGCCACTTCGACCGGATCAGGGCAGCGACTCCGGCCACAATGGGCGTCGCGCCGGAGGTGCCTGCCCATTCGGCGTAGCCGCCGCCGGGCATCCCCCCGAGCAGGTTTTCCGCCGGGGCCGCCACACCGATGCTGATCCCCTGCGAGGACGAGTCGACGCTTGCCACACCCTTGCGGTCCAGCCCGGCCACCGTCAGCACGCCCGGAATAGTTGCCGGTGCACCCACCTGGAGGTTACCGCCCACCCGGTTTCCGGCGGCGGCCACGATAACGACATCTTTCTGCTCCGCATACAGGAACGCCGCATCCCAGCTCTGTGGCCACTGGGGCGTGGTGCTGCCCAGGGAAATGTTGATGACCTTGGCGCCGTTGTCCACGGCCCAGCGGACCGCTTCGGGGATCTGGTCCTGATCGCTCTTCCCGGCAGGGTTGGCGGAACCCAGCCAGGTGGACACTGACAGGATCTGCGCCTCAGGGGCAACACCCACGATTCCGGCCGGTCCGGCGCCGGAGGGGGCAGGGCTTGGACTGGCGGTGGAGCCTGCCGCCTGATGGCCGCGGCCGGCCAGCATCGTGGCTACCAGCGTCCCGTGTTCCGGCTTGGCGCCGATGCTCTTCTGCCCGTCCGGATTTCCGGCCCCCGATGCATCGTAGCCCCCGGCAACGGCCCCCTTGAGGTCGGGGTGCTGGCCGTCCACGCCGCTGTCGATCACAGCGACCTTCACGCCCGAACCCTTCGAGACCTCCCAGGCCTTCGTGATGCCGGACTCGGCCAGCCAGTATTGTTTGTCGCGCTCGGCGTCGGCCTGCGCTGCAGGCGCAACCGCAAGTCCTGCAGCCAGGCTGGCTCCTGCCAGGGTCATCGCCAGGAGAGCGGAGGCGGTCCGGCGGAGCCGGGCTGTTGCTCTGGTCATTTGGGGTCCCATGGTCGGTGACATGAACTCGGGCGGCTGGCGGCGTCGGACTGACACTGCCTGGCTGCTGCCGCTCAGCTGATGCTCAGGGCAATACCGTCAAGAATATCGTGTTCGCTGGCAGTGGCTGTGACGATCCGGCCGCCGCTGAGCCCACGAAGCCGTTCCAGGATGCGCCGCCAGACAAGGCCGCCGGCGCCGATGACGTCCACCCGGCCCGGATGCATGTAAGGCAGCGCGGCACGCTGCGCCCTGGGCATCTCCAGCAGGTCGGTAGCCGCCCCGCGGATGTCGTCGATGGGCAGTTCGGTGCCGTGGATCGCGTCTGGCGAATATTCCGGCAGACGCATCGCGTGGGCTGTGATGGTGGTGATCGATCCGGCCACCCCGACGACGGCGGTGGCACGTTCCAGCGGAACGTCCAGTCCCGCCTTGGTAATGGCGGCATCAACGTCGGCTTCCGCGGCGGCGATCTGTTCAGCAGTGGGCGGGTCTTCCCGCAGGTGGCGTTCAGTCAGCCTGACGCAGCCGATATCCACCGATTTGGCGGCGGTGACGCCGTCGGCGGTGCCGAGCACGAATTCGGTGCTTCCGCCGCCAAGATCAACCACCAATACCTGGGCCCCGTCGAGGATGGGCAGGACACTGCTGGCACCGGCGAAGGAGAGCGCCGCTTCCTCATCGCCGGTGATCACCTCGGGTTCGACTCCGAGGAGGTCGCGGATTCCGTCCACAAAGACCTGGCGGTTACGCGCGTCCCGGCTGGCGGAGGTGGCGACGAAGCGGACTTTCCCGGCGCCGTGGTCGCGGATCAGCCGGGCATAGTCAGCTGTAGCCGCGAAGGTGCGTTCCAGGGCTGCGGGAGCGAGCTCACCGGTGGCGTCCACGCCTTCACCCAGTCGGACAACGCGCATCTCGCGGACCACATCGGCCAGTTTCACCGCCCCGTTGCTGCGGTCAATGTCAGCGATCAGCAGGCGGATGGAATTCGTCCCGCAGTCGATGGCCGCGACGCGGCTCATGGTGTTGCCTCCGTAGTGCTGGCGGACTTGCGGACCGGTGCGGGACGGCCAACGATATCGGGCAGACCCTGGGGTCCGTGCCTGCTCAGGTCCTTGGCCGGAGCCTCCCCCGCGGTGTCCCAGGCGCCGTCGCAATAGCAACGGTCCGCTGTCCACCATTCGCTGATGTCCGCGATGGCCTCATCACCGAGAGGGTTGACTCCCGGACCGGCCGCCAGCGAGTGCCCCACGAGGACGTGCAGGCATTTGACGCGGGTGGGCATGCCTCCGGCGGAGATACCGTCAATCTCCGGGACTGCGCCCACTCCTGAGCGTTCCCCAATGGCGGCCCGGGCTGCCAGGTACTCTTCGTGCGCCGACCGGTAGGCAGCGGCAAGCGGCTCATCGGCGGCCAGCCGCTCATTCATGTCGTTCATCAGCCCGGCGGCCTCCAGCCGGGAGACCGCTGAGGTGATCACGGGATGCGTCAGGTAGAAAGTGGTGGGGAACGGTGTGCCGTTGCCCAGCCGCGGGGCGGTGGCGGCCACGAGCGGGTTCCCGCAGACGCAGCGCGCCGGGATCTCCACAACATCGCGGACGGGCCTGCCCAGCTGGCGGCTAAGCACTTCGAGATCGTGCGCTGATGGCTGGCGGGACTTCTCCGGCGCAGTTGCCGTGTTTTCTTCCACTGGCGCGGCCATCCTTCCTCTATTGGTTCAGTCTGTGGCCGCACGCCTGATGGACTCCCACAGGGAATCCACCCACGGCAGATCGGCGGGGTCTTGTGCTTCAGCAGCGGACTGGCTGCTGCTGCTACCGGCCGGCAAGTCGCTGCCGAATACCCAGTAGCCGGTCTCACCCGGCATAACCATGTTAATGCGGTCGCGGGCCTGTTGTTTCACGTAGTTGGGGTCCTGCCACCGCGATACCTGTTGCCGGAGCGTGTCCTGCTGTGCCTGGCTGGCCGCAATGTCGGCATTCAGGGCGGCGATTTCGGCCCTTTTGTCGAAGAAGATCTTCACCGTGGGCGCCAGCATGATGGTGATCGCAATCATGACCACGGCCAGCGCGAGCATCCGCCCGGAGAAGGCCTTGGCCGGGACCGGATGGCCGTCGTCGTGTGCCGCATCCCTGGCGGGGCCGCCCTTCCGCGTTCCGCCCTTGCCAGGAAGGTGGACGCCGCTCCCCCGCGTCTTCGTCGCCGGCGCCTGAGTGTCCCTGTTTGCTGGGGCGGCGCTTTTAGCAGAGGCCACTTTGTCCTTGGTCCCGCCGAAATCGGCCCGGATGACCTCAGCTTTCCCCGCGGCTTCCTTGGCTGGCTCCGTGGTGGCTGGCGGCCGAGTGGCGGCCCTGGGAACTTTGGGACGGCGGGTAGCCATGACACTCCTGAAACGTGCGGCCTGCTGCGGCAGCAACTGTCTGCGCGGGACAACCCGCGGCTGAACAAAACCAGGCCGGGTGGACAGCCCGGCGAAACAAAAACCGGTGGCTATGGTCTTTCAACCATAACCACCGGTCAGTTGTTTATGCGGCTACTAGCCCTTGAAACGCGGGAACGCGCTGCGGCCGGCGTAGCGTGCAGCGTCGTCGAGTTCTTCTTCGATGCGCAGCAGCTGGTTGTACTTGGCCACACGCTCGGAGCGGGCCGGAGCGCCGGTCTTGATCTGGCCTGCATTGGTGGCCACCGAGATGTCAGCGATGGTGGTGTCCTCGGTCTCGCCGGAGCGGTGCGAGGTGATGGTGGTGTAACCGGCGCGCTGGGCCAGGCTGACGGCGTCCAGCGTCTCGGTCAGTGAACCGATCTGGTTGACCTTCACCAGGAGCGAGTTAGCCGTCTTGGTGTCGATGCCACGCTGCAGGATGGACGGGTTGGTGACGAAGAGGTCATCGCCAACGAGCTGGACCTTGTCACCGATGGTGTCGGTGAGGGTCTTCCAGCCTTCCCAGTCGTTCTCGTCAAGCGGGTCCTCGATGGAAACCAGCGGGTAGTCGGCGACGAGCTCGGCGTAGTACGCGCTCATTTCGGTGGCGGACAGTGCCTTGCCTTCGAACTGGTAAGCACCGTCGGTGAAGAACTCGGAGGAGGCGACGTCCAGTGCCAGGGCGATGTCCTGGCCCGGGGTGTAGCCGGCGTTCTTGATGGCTTCCTGGATCAGGTCCAGCGCTGCACGGTTGGACGGCAGGTTCGGTGCGAAGCCGCCCTCGTCGCCGAGGCCGGTGGAGAGGCCCTTTTCCTGCAGGACGGCCTTGAGGGCGTGGTAGACCTCAACGCCCCAGCGGAGTCCCTCAGAGAAGGTTTCGGCACCCAGCGGGACAACCATGAATTCCTGGATGTCGACGTCGGAGTCGGCGTGTGAGCCACCGTTAAGGATGTTCATCAGCGGCACGGGCAGCACGTGGGCGTTCGGACCGCCCAGGTACTTGTACAGCGGCAGGTCAGCGGAGGCTGCAGCTGCGTTCGCAACGGCGAGGGAGACGCCGAGGATGGCGTTGGCGCCCAGCTTGCCCTTGTTGGCGGTGCCGTCCAGGTCGATCATGGCCTGGTCGATGCTGCGCTGGTCAGTGGCGTCGAAACCGGTCAGGGCCGGAGCGATCTGGTCGATGACGGCGTCAACGGCCTTCTGGACACCCTTGCCGAGGTAACGGCCTTTGTCTCCGTCACGGAGCTCAACAGCCTCGTGCTCACCGGTGGAGGCACCGGAGGGAACTGCCGCGCGGCCGATCTGGCCATCGGAAAGCAGGACTTCAACTTCTACGGTCGGGTTGCCACGGGAATCGAGGATCTCGCGGGCGTGGATGGCATCGATAAGCGCCATGAATATGCTCCTTATGGGCGATAACTGGGAGTCTGACAGCGGAAAATTAGCGGAAAACTCGACGTCCTCGTCAGGGACAAGAGTAGTCGAGAGTGGTGGAGGTTACGGAAACCTATCCAACCCCCGGACGTCATGAAGGCGCGTTGCTGCCCTCATAAGCGGCCTGGTAGCGCCGGACTGCGCCCCGGAGGGCACGTTCGGCGTCGAATCCCTGACTGCGCGCGGAGCCGACAACGGCGAGCAGCAACTCGCCCAGCTCCTCTTCTGTTTGCACGGAGGGGGTTTCGACTTCCGGGGATCGAGCATGTGGGGACCCGGAGCGGGCTGCCCGGTCCAGCGCCTTCTGTGCCTTGGCCAGGGCCGGCAGCGCGTGCGGAATACCCTCGAAGGGGTCCTTGCGTTCTGGACGTTCAGCCCTCTTGACGGCATCCCATTTCTGCACAATCTCCTCGACAGTTGCCGGAAAGCTGTCCTGCAGGGAGCCGTCGGGCCGGAATACGTGCGGGTTGCGCCGGACCATTTTGGCCGTCAGCCCGCGGGCAACGTCGTCGAACGTAAAGCTTCCCCGCTCCTGGGCGAGCCGGGCGTGCAGCACCACCTGGAGCAGCACATCGCCGAGCTCGCCTTGGAGTTCGGAGTCGTCTGCGCCGGTCTCGATCGTCTCGGCGACCTCGAACGACTCCTCCAGGAGGTACTCCACCAGGGACCTGTGGGTGAGCGCGCCCATCCACGGGCAGTGTTCCCGCAGCTGGGCTATGACAATCAGCAGCCGTTCAACGGGGGTCTGGTCAGCCAAGGTTTGCGTAGGCGTCGTTGATGTACTCCACTAGCGCTTCCTTCTCCTCAAGGGGCAGGAAGGACGCCTCCGCCGCGTTGAGGGTGAGCTCGAGGAGGTCGTCGAGGTCGTAGTCGAAGGTTTCCACCAGGAGCTCGAACTCGTCAGTCAGGGTGACGCCGCTCATCAGCCGGTTGTCGGTGTTGATGGTCACGTTGAACCCGAGCTGGTAGAGCATGTCCAGCGGGTGGCTCTCGATGCCGTCGCCGAAGCCGGCAATCGCCCCGGTCTGGAGGTTGGAGGAGGGGCAGATCTCCAGGGCGATGCCGCGGTCCCGGATCCAGCTGGAGAGGTCACCCAGGGTGACCAGGCCGATGCTGTCCTCATCGCTCTCAGCGTCATCTTCGTCGTCGAACTCCACCATGATGTCCTCAGCGATGCGGACGCCGTGGCCAAGACGCAGAGCCCGGCCATCGACCAGGGCGGACTGGATGCTCTCGAGTCCGGCGGCCTCGCCGGCGTGCACCGTCGCGGGGAAGTTGTGCTCTGCCAAGTAGGTGAACGCGTCCTTGAAACGGGAAGGCAGGAAGCCGTCCTCGGCGCCGGCGATGTCGAAGCCGACCGCTCCCTTATTGCGGTGGCGCACAGCGAGTTCGGCAATTTCCTGGCCGCGGTCCGCGTGCCGCATTGCTGTGATCAGCTGGCCAACCTGGATCTCGCGGCCGGTCTCGGCCACGGCGTCGACGCCCGCTTCGAGGCCTTCCTGCACAGCCTCCACCGCTTCGTCCAGTGATAGGCCCTTCTGAAGGTGCTGTTCGGGAGCCCAGCGGACCTCGCCGTAGACCACGCCGTCGTCGGCCAAGTCTTCAACGAACTCCTTGGCGACGCGGAACAGGCCTTCCTTCGTCTGCATCACCGCCACCGTGTGGTCGAACGTCTCCAGGTAGCGGACCAGCGAGCCGGAGTCAGCGGACTCACGGAACCATTGGCCCAGTGCCACCGGGTCATCGGAGGGAAGCGTGTGGCCAACGGCCTCGGCAAGTTCGATGATGGTGGCGGGGCGGAGACCGCCGTCCAGGTGATCGTGAAGGGAAACCTTGGGCAGGCTCTTCAGGTCGAAATCGATGGCAGGGGCAGCGTCAACAATGGGCTCAGTCACGTACCAACCTTAGGGTCGGCGGACGCGCAACGCCAGCCGCTACTGGGTGCCAGGCTCAGGGTCCCCGGACGAGGAGGCCAGGATCGGGGCAGACCCTGCAGGCAGGGGTTGCGCCCCGTCCGGTCCGCCGTCGAGCCATTCATCCACGACTTCGGCGTCGTTGCGGGCAAGGTGCTTGTGCCACCAGCGCAGGGCGTGGTCGATCACGATGCCCAGGACGATCGCGAACACCACGGCAATGCCTGCACTCAGCAGCGGGTTGTGGTGGAGCCACGGGAACGAGCTGGCAAGGAGGCCGATGCCGATCGAATAGCCCACCCACGTAACGCAGGCGAACGCATCCAGCAGGAAGAACCTGCGGTGCCCAAAACCGGTGCTCCCGGCCACATAGTTCACGGCTACACGGCCCCAGGGGATGTACCGGGCCGTGAAGATGAGGACCGCCCCGCGCTTTTCGAGTTCATATCTCGCCCAGCCGAAAGCCTTCTGCACCTTCGGGCGTCGCATCCATTTCCAGCGGTCCAGGCCGATCCTGCGGCCCAGGAGGAAAGCCATGTTGTCCCCCGCGATGGCACCGATCAGGGCGGTGACGCCCAGGATCCACAGGTTGGGCTCCCCACTGTGGCGGGAAAAAGCTGCCAGCGCAACGATGAGGGTCTCGCTGGGGACCACCATCGCGAAGCCGTCCACAAAAAAGAAAACCAGCAGAACTGGGTAAATCCACCACTGGCCCGCTGCATGGAGCACGGCCTCATTGATAAACTCCACGCGGGTCTTGCTCCTAGACGAAAAAATGACGCAGCCAAAAGTGACGGAAATCGCTCTTCAGTGTCCCACGGCCAGGGCGTCGTTCGCTACGTCCCGGCCGTGGAAGTACGCTTCCAAACTTAGCGGCAGGCGGGCCGCTCCGTCGTCGTCCTGCGGGCTGATATCGGCAAGGTGCCGCGTCAGTCCCTGGGCGGAGTCCCGCCGTCGGCCGAGGCTTCGGGGTCCTTCATCCGTTCCACCACCGGCACCCTCCCGCGGATGCGGTTGATGACGAGGTCTACAACGATGCCGAGCGCCACGGCACAGACAATGGCGATGACTGCGCCCAGCAGGTGGTTATCCTCGAACCACTGCCCGAAGAACAGCCCGATGCCCACCGAATAACTGGCCCACAGGGTTGCCGAGAGTACGGTCAGGGCGACGAACCGCAGCCGCGGATAGTGCGTCACACCGGCGGTGAGGTTGACTGCCACGCGTCCGATCGGCACAAACCTGGCCACCAGGATCAAGGACGCAGGCCGTTTCCGCAATTCCCCACCTGCCCAGCGGAAGGCACTTTGCATCCGGGGGCCGCGCATCCAGGACCAGCGGTGTGTCCCTACCCTCCGCCCGATGACATAGGCGATGTTGTCGCCGAGGAAGGCGCCCATGCCTGCAACCAGCATGAGCAGCCAGGGGTTGGGGACATCCGCGGTGGCGGCCACTGCGGCCAGTCCCACCACCACGGATTCACTGGGTATCGGGGGAAAGAAGCCATCAATAAGGCAGCAGGCCAGAACGAGGAACAGAACCCAGGGCTGCCCGGCGGCGGCGAGGATGAAATCGTTGATGGCCTGCATTGTCCCTATGCTATTCGGTCGATGATGAGCTGCTGGGCCGGACGCGAACCTTCCGGAGCGATCACCACCGCGCGCTCCAGTACTTCTTTAGCGCGCGCGAACTTCTCCGGGGTGTCGGTGAGCAGTGTCATGAGGGGCTCGCCTGCGCGCACCATGGCGCCTGGCTTGGCATGCATCCGGACGCCGGCGCCGGCCTGGACACGGTCCTCCTTGCGGGCACGTCCGGCGCCAAGGCGCCAAGCCGCAACACCCACCGACAGGGCGTCGAGTTCAACGAGTACGCCGTCCGCCGGTGCGTAGATGACTTCCGATTCCTTGGCCACCGGCAGCTTGGCCCGGGGATCCCCTCCTTGGGCCTGGACCATGCGGTCCCAGACGTCCATGGCCCGGCCATCCTTCAGCGCGGCCCTGGGGTCGGCGTCGTGGATGCCGGCGCAAGCCAGCATCTCCTCCGCCAGCCGGACTGTGAGTTCGACGACGTCTTCCGGCCCGCCGCCGGCCAGCACCTCCACGGATTCCTCCACCTCGATGGCGTTGCCGGCGGTGAGGCCCAGGGGCGTGCCCATGTTGGTGAGCAGCGCCACGGTATTGACGCCGGCATCCTTCCCGAGGGCCACCATGGTCTCTGCCAGTTCCCGGGCTTGGGCCTCGTCCTTCATAAACGCGCCACTTCCCACCTTGACGTCGAGGACCAGCGACCCCGTGCCTTCGGCGATCTTCTTGCTCATGATCGAGGAGGCGATCAGGGGGATGGCTTCGACGGTGCCCGTGACGTCGCGGAGGGCGTAGAGCTTTTTGTCCGCAGGCGCCAGCCCGGCACCTGCGGCGCAAATCACGGCGCCTACATCCTGGAGCTGGGCCATCATCTCGTCGTTACTCAGGTCTGCCCGCCAGCCGGGAATCGACTCCAGTTTGTCCAGCGTGCCGCCAGTGTGGCCCAGGCCGCGGCCGGACAGCTGTGGTACCGCCACGCCAAAAACGGCTACGAGCGGCGCCAGCGGGAGCGTGATCTTGTCGCCCACGCCGCCGGTGGAGTGCTTGTCGGACGTAGCCTTCACACCGCCGTCGGGCCGCCGCAGGCCCGAGAAGTCCATCCGCTCGCCCGAGGCAATCATGGCCGCGGTCCAGCGGGATATCTCCGCCCGGTTCATGCCGTTCAGCAGGATGGCCATGTTCAGTGCCGCCATCTGTTCGTCGGCTATTGCACCCCGGGTGTAGGCGTCGATCGTCCAGTCGATCTGCTCGGGGCTCAGTACGCCTTTATCCCGCTTGGTGCGGATGATGTCGACGGCGTCGAACGCGTCAGTTCTTTGGGTCACGTCCAGTCCTCCAGGTTTTGGGGGCCAAATGCATCGGGCAGCACCTGGTCCATCGTCTTGATGCCTTGGGTGGTCATCAGCTCCATGCCGGGAGCGCGGAACTCATAGAGCAACTGGCGGCAGCGGCCACACGGCATCAGCACGTGGCCGGAGGCATCCACGCAATAGAAGGCGCGGAGCAAACCGCCTCCCGTCATGTGCAGGTTGCCTACCAGCGCGCATTCGGCGCAGAGTGACAGTCCGTAGCTGGCATTCTCCACGTTGCAGCCGCTGACGATGCGTCCGTCGTCGGTAAGGGCTGCGGCCCCCACATGGAACTTCGAGTACGGCGCGTAGGCGTTGTGCATGGCGGCCACTGCGGCCGTTTCAAGCGCCGGCCAGTCAACGGGGTTCGTGCCCTTCGCAGGTGTCTCCATGGCCGTCAACCCTTGACGTACGGGATGCCGCTGGCCGCCGGCGGCCTGGAACGTCCCACCAGTCCGGCGACGGCGAAGACGGTCACCAGGTAGGGCAGCATGGCCATGAACTGGCTGGGCACGGGGGTCCCGATGATAGTCACGATGCTCTGGAGGTTGTCCGCGAAGCCGAACAGCAGGGCGGCAAAGAAAGCTCCAATGGGGTTCCACCGGCCAAAGATCAACGCGGCCAGGGCAATGAATCCGCGACCGCCGGAGATCTCCTTAGTAAAGCTGTCGATCGCCACCAGGGTGAAGAACGATCCGCCGATGCCTGCGATGGCGCCGCCGATGGTGACGTTCCAGAAACGCGTTGCGTTGACCTTGATGCCCAGGGTGTCCGCCGCCTGCGGGTGTTCGCCCACGGCACGGACCCTTAGCCCCCATTTGGTCTTGAAGAGGCCAAGCCAGACGACGATGACCGCGACGTACATCAGGTAGCCCACCAGCGACTGCTTAAACAGGATGGGCCCAAGGATCGGGATACCGGACAGCACCGGAATTTCGATGTTGTCCAGGCCCACGGGCGAATTGAACTGGGCCTTGTTGGCCTGCATGACGGTACTGAACAGGAAGCCGGTGAGGCCGGACACCAGGACGTTGAGGACAACACCCACAATGATCTGGTTGACCAGGTACTTGATGCTGAAGAGCGCCAGGACCATGGAGACGACGGCACCCGCCACTGCTGCGGCAAGGAGACCCAGGAAGGGGTTCCTGGTCATCGTCGCCACCATGGCGGCGGTGAAGGCACCGCCGAGGAGTTGCCCTTCGATGGCTATGTTGACCACGCCGACACGTTCACACAGGACCCCGGACAAGGATCCGAACACCAGCGGTACTGCAAGGGTGACGGATCCGGCGATCAGGCCCGCAAGCGAAATGCTGGGCGTACGCGCTCCGCCTACCACCCAGATCAGGAAGGCCGCCACGAAGAGTACGGTGAAGGTAATGGGCAGCCAGGCCGGTGCTGCCTGGGCCTTCGTTTTGAGGAAGACCGCATACGCTGCGAGCCCCAGCAGGATCACCGAAAGCACCAAGCCGCCAAGGAACGCGGGCACTTCGAGGGCCGGGAGCTGGAAGAAGTCACTGCCGGTGGAAATGCCAAACTCGGCAGTCTGGTTAGGTCCCAAGAGGCCAAAGAAGACAAAGGCGACGAGTGCCAGGAGCGCCAGCATCACGGGGGTCTTCCATGTCACTGGCTTGGCCGAGACTCCTTGGGACCGGTTGGCGGCCTGCGGGGTCCCAGGCTCGCGTTTTCCTGGCAGGGGCGAGGTTGCTGTTGTGCTCATGCTGCGCCTCCGGTGGTTGCTGCCTGCTGGGACCTGCCGGCTTTAGCCGGCTTCCTGCGCCGTGGATTCAGCCCGAAAACGGCCCGCACCAGCGGCGGGGCCGCGATGAAGAGGACGATCAGGGACTGGACCACCAGGACGATGTCGATGGGGGTTCCGGTCTGGATCTGCATCTGCACGGCGCCGGCGCGGAAGGCGCCGAACAGCAACCCCGCCGCGAAGGTGCCCCACGGCGTCGAACGTCCCAGCAGCGCAACGGTGATCGCGTCGAAGCCGTAAGTGGCAGCCACCCCGTCGGTCAGGACCTTTTCCGTGCCTGCTACCTGGGCGACCCCTGACATGCCGGCGAGGGCTCCCGCGATTGCCATCACCAGGATGGTGGAGCGGGACACGTTGATGCCGGCTGTCTGGGCCGCCTTGGGGTTTGCCCCCACGGCCCGGAATTCAAAGCCAACCGTGGAACGGTTGAGGAGCCACCAGACCAGGATGGTTGCGGCGATGGCCAGGATGAAGCCCAGGTGCAGCCGGTACTGTGAGCCGAGGATTTGGGGGTATACCGCGGTGGCGTCCAGGATGGGCGAGATGGGGTTGGATTCGCCCGGTCGCTGGAAGGCCGGCGTGTTCAGCAGATAGCCCAGGAAGTACAGCGCCACATAGTTGAACATGATGGTCACGATGACCTCGTGGGCGCCTGTCCGGGCCTTGAGGAGCCCCACCAGCCCGCCCCAGAGTGCGCCGCCCACGATGCCGGCTACGAGGACCAGCAGCAGGTGCAGTCCCACCGGGAGGTGCAGCGCGAAGCCAACCCACGCGGCAAGGATGCCTGCCATGACGATCTGGCCTTGGGCACCGATGTTAAAGAGGCCCGCGCGGAATGCCAGGGCCACACCCAGGCCAGCCGTGATCAGGGGCGTCGCAATGGTGAGGGTCTCCATCAGCGGGGCAAACTGGACAGCCACGCTGGAAGCCATCGGGTTGAAGATCGCACCCTGGAACAGGGCTACATAGGAGCCAGTGGCCGCGGTCCAGACAGCGGAGAGGAAATCCGTGGGCCGGGCAAACAGGTACGTGGAGGTCGCACCCACCCGCTCATCGGTGCTGGCTATCAGCAGGCCGCCGATGACGAGGGCAAGCAGCACAGCCAGCAGGGAAACCATGCCGCTGCCGGTGAAGATCCGCCGGGCCAGTGTCTCGGGACCGCCAGGCAGCTTGCCGCTCTGCGCCGTGGCCGGAACCGCCGAAGGTTCCATGGCTCCCCCGGCAGTATCCAGGGCGGCAACCGCGGCAGTCTCCTCGGCAGCGGGACTGTCCTCATGGGGTTTCTCAGCAGGTCGGTCAGCCGCGTGTTTGCGGGGGTGCTTCTCAGACATGGTCGCCTCCTTCGGCGCTGGCGGTGGAGGTTCGTGGGGTTTCAGGGGTGCCTGTTTCCCGGCGCCCGTTCTCTGCGGGCAGGTTCCCTGCGTGCGCAGTGTCCGTTGGTGTAGCGTCCTCCGGCGATATCCCGGCCATCATGAGGCCGAGGACGTCCCTGCCCGTGCCCGCCGGGACGATGCCCACGAGCTTGCCCTTATAAACGACGGCAATCCGGTCGGCGAGTTCCATCACCTCGTCCAACTCCGTGGACACGATCAGCACAGGCGTTCCGTGGTCGCGTTCGGCAACGATCCGTTTGTGCAGGAACTCGATCGAACCAACATCAACACCGCGTGTGGGTTGGGAGGCGATAAACAACCGCAAGGGCCGGGAGAGTTCCCTGGCCATGACTACTTTCTGCTGGTTGCCTCCGGACAGCGTCCCTGCAGCCAGGGACCCTGACTCGGTGCGGACATCGAACTCGCCAATGCGCGTCTTCGCGTTCTCCAGGACTTTCGCCGGGCTCATGCTGATCCCCTTGGCGAACGGGGGCTGGTCGTAACGGTCCAGGACGAGGTTCTCTGCGATGGAGAACGTTCCGATCAGGCCGTCCACCGAGCGGTCCTCCGGAACAAAACCGACGCCGGAGTTGAGGACATCTTTGACGCTGCGGCCCAGGAGTTCTTCACCGTCGAGCATGATCGAGCCGTGAACCCGATCTTGCAGGCCAAGGATGGCCTCGGTCAGTTCCGTCTGCCCGTTTCCCTGGACCCCTGCCAGCGCCAGGATCTCGCCCCGGGCGATGTCGAAGCTGATGCCGTCTACTACGTGTTGGCCACTCGGGGCAATGACGGTGAGGTCCTTGACCTGGAAGGTCTTCTCCTGGGGCTTGGCTGGAGCCTTGTCCAGGGTGAGGCTGACAGCCCGGCCGACCATCATCGATGCCAATTCCGCCGTGGGGGCCGCAGGGTCAGCGCTGCCCACAACTTTGCCGCGCCGGATCACGGTGATGGTGTCGGACACCGCCTTCACCTCACGGAGTTTGTGAGAGATGAAGACGATCGAGGTTCCGTTGCTTTTGAGCTGGCGCATGATGTCCAGCAGCTCATCGGTGTCCTGTGGCGTCAGCACCGCCGTCGGCTCGTCGAGGATGAGGACCCTGGCGTCGCGGACCAGCGCCTTGATGATTTCCACCCGCTGCTGCACGCCCACCGGGAGGTCCTCCACCAGGGCATCGGGGTCGACGTCGAATCCGTAGCGGTCCGAGATCTCCCTGATCTTGCGCCGGGTGTCGTCCAGGTTGAGGAAGCCGCCCGCCTTGGTGGATTCCGCGCCAAGGGCTACATTCTCGGCAACCGTGAAGACAGGAACGAGCATAAAGTGCTGGTGCACCATGCCGATGCCGGCAGCCATGGCGTCGCCGGGGCCGCGGAAGGAAACTGGTTTGTCGTCAATGAGGATTTCGCCCTCGGTGGGCTCGTAGAGCCCATACAGCACATTCATCAGGGTGGACTTGCCGGCCCCGTTCTCGCCCAACAGACAATGGATCTGTCCGGGTTCAACCACCACGTCGATGTGATCGTTGGCGAGCAGGGAGCCGAAACGTTTGGTGATCCCTCTGAGTTCAAGTTTCAAAACTCTGACCAATCTCGAAGCGTCCGGTGAATCCCCACCGGACGGGATATGTGGCTGCAGCACCAGCCTAGTGCGTGCAGTCCTGCGTGGGCGGTCTCGCGGACCAGCGAACTCCAACAAAAAGCGCCACCGCCCGGCCAGTCGATGACCATCCGGGGGTGGCGCTCAGTGAAGGTGGCTAAGCCTTGGGGCTTGCCGCCGACTCGACCTTCAGCTTGCCGTCGATGATGTCCTTCTTGAGCTGGTCCAGCTCGGACTTCAGCTCAGCCGGGACCTCGGCGTCGAAGTTGTGGAAAGGTGCCAGCTGGACGCCGTCGTTCGCCAAGGTGCCAACATAGGGCGTGTTGGTGAACTTACCGTCCTTGTCGTCCTTAACCACGGTTTCAACGGCGTCGCCCATCAGCTTCATGACCGAGGAAAGCATGATGTCCTTGTATTCCGGTGCGGTCAGGAAGCCGTCGGAGTCAACCCAGATAAGCTTGACGTCCTTGCCCGCAGCCTTCGCCTCCATGAGAGCCGCGCCCGCACCCTTACCCACCGGACCGGCGACGGGCATAACGATGTCAGCTCCCTGGTCCAGGAAGTTCTGGGTGAGCTGCTTGCCCTTGTCCTGCTTTTCGAAGTCGCCGGTGAAGCTGCCGTCCTGGGTGGCTTTGTCCCAGCCAAGGACCTTGACGTCCGTGCCCTTCTTTTCGTTGTAGTACTTCACGCCATCGGCAAAGCCGTCCATAAAGATGGTCACGGTGGGGATCTTCCGGCCCCCGAAAGTGGCTACGCTTCCGGTCTTGGTGGTTCCTGCGGCCAAGTAACCGGACAGGAACGCGGCCTGGGCGGTGTCGTAGATGATCGGCTTGACGTTGCTGATGGGCGGGTCGTAGCCGAAGTCGATGATGGCGAAGTGGCTGTTCGGGTTGGCCGCGGCTTGGGCCTTGGTGGCATCGCCGAGCAGGAATCCGACCGTCAAGGTGAGGTCGCAGTTGGCTGCAACCATCGCCCGCAGGTTCGGCTCGAAGTCGTTGTTGGTCTTGGACTCGACTTGGTTGATCTTGATGCCCAGATCGGCTTGTGCCTTCTTCAAGCCCTCGTACGAGGACTGGTTGAACGACTGGTCATCGAATCCGCCGGAGTCCGAGACGATGCAGCCGGTGTAGTCACTGGCCGTCGCGGTGGGGCTGCCGGCTTCGGGAGGCGCACCGCAGCCGGTCAAGAGGAGTGCGGTAGCACCCATAGTGGCCACGCCTGCGACTGAACCGCGTTTGAGGTGTGCACGCAGTGATGTCTTCAAGATTCCTCCAGGATGAAGAGAGATGCGCTACGACGGGAATTCAATGAGTGTCTGTTTCAACCCTGAAATTCTGTTTTCACTGACGGTCCGCAGCACTGCGCCGAAGCGCTCTGATGAAAGCTACTTTAGTGGCCTGCGCCACTACCGGTAACACATCCCGGGCCGATCCTGAAGATTGTTGAGATTTTGTTACCAAGCAGTAGGTACCACGCCTATATGGCGCGGAGAAACACTTCTGGCCCCGTCGAAACGGGGCCACAAGTGTTCGTCTGTCCTGGAGGACGGCGCTAGAGGCGAACCAGCATCTTCCCGGTGTTCGCGCCGTCCAGGAGGTCCATGAAGGCCCGCGGAGCGTTCTCCAGTCCGTCCACTACCGTCTCGTCGTAGCGGACCGAACCGTCCGCCAGCCAGGCCGACATCTTCTGGAAGAACTCCGGTCCGTGCTGGCGCTGCCCGCCCACCAGGAACCCGCGCAAGGTGAGCTGCTTTCCGATGGCGAGCATGAGGTTGCGCGGAGCCGGTGTGGGCTCGGTGGAGTTGTATTGGGCGATGGCGCCGCACATGGCCACGCGGCCGCCGACATTCAGGACCGCCAGCGCTGCCTCCAGGTGCTCACCGCCCACGTTATCGAAATACACGTCGATGCCTGCGGTTCCGGCGGCCATTGCGAGCTGCTCCCGCACGGGCCCGTCGTGGTAGTTGAACGCAGCATCGAAACCCAGCTCCAGGAGCCGTTCAACCTTCTCGGGGGTTCCCGCACTGCCGATGACACGGGAAGCGCCCATCGCCTTGGCAATCTGACCCACGAGCGACCCCACAGCACCAGCGGCACCGGAAACGAACACGGCATCCCCGGCCTTGAAGTCCGCCACCTTAAGGAGTCCGGCATACGCCGTCAGGCCGGTCATGCCCAGGGCCCCGAGGAACGCCGACGCCGGCGCGAGGTCGGTGCGGGCAACGGATGCTTTGTCTGCGTCCAGGACAGCGTATTCGCGCCAGCCCAGCTGATGGACGACGGCGTCACCCACCTTCCGTCCCTCGGCCCTGGACGCGATGACCTCACCAACGGCGCCGCCGTCGAGCGCTGCATCCAGCGCGAAAGGCGCCGAGTAGGACTTGACGTCATTCATGCGTCCGCGCATGTAGGGATCCACCGAAATGTAGAGGTTCCGGACCAGGATCTGGCCCTCCTTGAGCGCCGGCAGCGGTGCCTCGGCCAGGCGGAAGTTCTCCTGAACGGGGCGCCCGGTGGGGCGCGATGCCAAGTGGATTTCACGGGTGGATGTGGGTAGTGCAGTTGTTGTGCTCATGCTGCGAACTCCAGGATTTTGATGTCCACCGTCATGTTTCCGCGGGTGGCGTTGGAGTAGGGGCAGATCTGGTGCGCTTTGGCTACCAGGCTTTCGGCCGTGGCGAGGTCAACGGCAGGGACAGCAATTTCCAGTTCCGCTGCGAGGCCATAACCAATGCCGTCCTCCAGTGCCCCGAAATGGATCTTGGCAGCCACCGCCGAATCGGTAAGATCGGCACGCTCCTTGCGCCCTACGAGGCGGAGTGCCGAATGGAAGCAGGCAGCGTAGCCGGCGGCGAAAAGCTGCTCCGGATTGGCGCCCAGGCCGTCTCCGCCCAGTTCCACGGGGCTCGCCAGGCTGACATCCAGCTTCCCGTCCTTGGTGCGTGCGTTGCCGTCCCGGCCTTCGCCGGAAGCCAGGGCCTCGGCCGTGTAGAGAGTCTTCATGTGTGTCCGTCCTGTTGGATATGGATGCCGGAAAAAGTGGTGGTCAGTGCGAGCGGTGGAGTGCTTCCGTGAGCCTGCCGAGAGTGGCGCGGAGCTGTTCGAGTTCCTGGTCCGAAAGTCCGGCAGCATCGGCAAGATGCTGGGGAATCCCGCTGGCCTTGCTGCTGAGCGCCCGCCCGGCCGCGGTCAGGTGGATGGCTACGCGGCGTTCGTCTTCGCCGGACCGGCGCCGCTCCACGAAGCCCAGCGCTTCCAAGCGCTTGAGCAACGGCGACAGTGTGCCCGAGTCGAGTCCCAGCTCCTCCCCCAATTCCTTAACTCCCTTCGGATCGGATTCCCACAGGACCAGCATCACCAGATACTGCGGGTAGGTCAGGCCGAGGTCGTCAAGAATGGGCCGGTACACGGCTGTTGCCGCACGGGAGGCGGCGTAGAGGGCAAAGCACACCTGTCGGTCGAGGCGGGGAGCTTCAGTCATGACCAAAACGATAGTGCACAATTCAATTGTGCACAACTTACTCGAGCGAAAAGAGCGCGAACTGGCAGGTAATGCCCCCAAATTGTGGAATTAAGGGTGTTAGCTGCCAGTTCGCGCCAGGCGTCAGACAACCCGGAGGTCGCGGATGGTCCTCAGGGCGGCGGCCGTCAGGACCTGGATGCCGAAGCCGAGGGCCCGCTCGTCCAGGATGTAATCGCCGCGGTGGAGATCGTACTCTTCGCCGCCGGGAGTCTTGGTGCCAAGCCGCATCATGGCGCCGGGCAGTTCTGCCAGGAACCAGGCGAAGTCCTCCCCGCCCATGGACTGCGGGGTCAGCACTACCGCGCCTTCGCCGATTTCAGCGCGCGCAGCAGCTTCGATGAGGGCGGTTTCGTGCTCGGAGTTGACTACTGGCGGGACTCCCCTGGTGTGCTCCAGCCGCACGTCCACTCCATACGGCGCGGCCACTTGGTGGACCACCTCATCCAGGAGTTCCCCGGCGCTGTGCCAAGCGTCCCGGTCCAGGCAGCGCATGGTGCCGGCCATGTATCCGCTGCCCGGAATGGCGTTGGGAGCGGACCCGGCGGAGATCTGCCCCCAGACCACGGACACCCCGCTGCGGACATCCACGCGGCGGGACAACACGGCCGGAACGTTCACGGCTATCTGCGACAGGGCAAACACGAGGTCTTCGGTCAGGTGCGGGCGGGAGGTGTGGCCACCCCGGCCTGACAGCTCGATCCGAATGGTGTCCGACGCCGAGGTGATGGCGCCGATGCGCGTTCCGATCTTGCCGACGTCGATACGCGGGTCACAGTGCAGCGCAAGGATCCGCGGGACGCCGTCCAGGACGCCTTGCTCGATGCACGAATGCGCACCGCCGGGCATGGTCTCCTCTGCGGGCTGGAAGATAATGCGGACAGTGCCACCCAGCGGCGTTTCCTGGTGCATGCGGTCAAGCACCAAGGCGATGCCCAGCATGGTGGTGGTGTGGACATCATGGCCGCAGGCATGGGTCACGCCGTGGTTCTTGGACGCGAACGGCAAGCCGGTCTCTTCGATGATGGGGAGGGCGTCAATATCACCGCGCAGGGCAGTGGCAATGGGGCCCTCACCGACGTCCACCGTCAGCCCGGTTCCATCAAGCCGCTTGGGTTGCAGGCCGGCAGCCTCCAGCCGTTCCACGAGCCTGTCAGTGGTTCGGAATTCCTTGAACGACAGCTCAGGGTGCGCGTGAAGGTCCCGGCGGAAATCAATCAGTTCCGGAAGGAGCGGCTCCAGCCATGGCCCCACCAACGCGGTGGGCTCAGCTTCAGTAGTGTAATTGCGCACAGATTTACTCTAGCGAGCGTCCACGGAATAGCGGCATCACAGGCGGCGCGTTACGGATTACTCGTCCCGGAGCGACTCGGACCATTGAACTACAGGACGTCGGTGTCGCCGCTTGCCTTCAGCGCATCAACAGCACCCTTGACCCGCTGGGCGTGCTGCTTGGTGGTCACCAGAAGGGCGTCCCCGGTGTCAACGATGACAACGTCCTTGATGCCGATAAGGGCAATGACGCGCTTCGTGTCAGAGACCACCACGCCGCTGGCGTTCTCGGTGAAGACGCGGGCTCCCTCGCCAATAACCGTGACGTCATCCACTTCACGGGCGCTGTTGAGCCGGCCCACCGATGCGAAGTCTCCGACGTCGTCCCAGCCGAAAGTGCCGGGGACCACTGCGACGTCGCCTGCCGCGGCAGCAGGTTCGGCCACCGCGTAGTCAATGGCGATCTTGGGCAGGGTGGGCCAGACCCGTGCCGTGACTGCATCCCGTTCGGGGGTGTCCCACGCCTGGGCAATCTCCTGCAGGCCCTTGAAGAGTTCCGGTTGGTTGGCTTCAAGGTGCTTGAGCATCAGGGCAACGGGAGCCACGAACATACCCGCATTCCAGACATACTCGCCGCTGTCCACATACTGCTGGGCAACGTCTTCGTCCGGCTTCTCCACGAACTCCACCACCGCCTGGGCACTGGGGGCTCCTTCGATGTGGAGTTCCTGCCCGGCCCGGATGTAGCCGAAACCGGTGGACGGGTGGGTCGGCTTAATGCCGATCGTCACGATCTTTCCCGCGGCTGCCGTATGGATGGCCTCCCGGACGGCTTCCTGGAAAAGGTGGTCCGGGCTGATCACCTGGTCTGCGGCAAAGGAACCCATGATGGTATCCGGGTCCCGTTCGTGCAGGATGGCGGCGGCGAGGCCGATGGCTGCGCCGGAATCCTTCGGCTCGCTTTCGAGCACGAGGTCGGCGTCCTGGACCTCGGGCAACTGGCGGCAGACGGCGGCACGGTGTGCCGTGCCAGTGACCACGAGGACCCGCCGGCCCGCCAAGGGCTCGAGTCGGTCGTACGTGGCACGAAGCAAAGTGCTGCCAGACCCAGTGAGGTCGTGGAGGAACTTGGGAGCTGCTGCGCGTGACAGGGGCCAGAGACGGGTCCCCACTCCGCCTGCCGGAATCACCGCAATAAAGCGGTTAAGGGGTGAAGCCGGGCTTGTCAGTTTGTTTGTACTCATCACCGCTTACTTTAGCGGACCCGCCCGCGGAGGCCTCCCCAAAGGGCAGCTGGCACGCCCCGAACCGCCCGATCATGTGGCGTTCGTCTCAAAACAGGCGCAAAACCGCGGCAGCAGGAGTCACCAAGGAGTTCCTAAATTGAATAAGCTGTGAGCGAAGCCTAGATTTAGGCCTGAGCTACGAGTGCTCTCGCAGCAGGCGTTCCCCCCGCGTGGATCTCATGCCAGCGCCGCTGTGTTGCAGGGAGGTTTAATCAGTGCCGACAAAACCAGCTGGCACCTTGTACCGCGGCCGTGAAGGCATGTGGTCCTGGGTAGGACACCGTATTACCGGTGTTGTGATCTTTTTCTTCTTGTTGGTCCATGTGCTGGACACCTCATTGGTGCGTGTGTCCCCCGAGGCCTACACGGCTGTGATCGGTGCCTACAAGAATCCCCTGATGGCCCTGGGTGAAACGGGCCTTGTCGCCGCGATTGTCTTCCACGCCTTTAACGGCCTGCGGATCATCGCCGTCGATTTCTGGAAGAAGGGCGCGAAGTACCAGCGCCAGATGCTGTGGACGGTCCTGGCCCTTTGGGTAGTCGTTATGGTCGGCTTCTCCATCCGCCACCTTTCCCTCGCCCTCGGAGGTCACTAAGCCATGACTGCAACTCAGATCCAGAGTCCGCGCAGCGGCAAGATCGCCCCGCAGTACCGTCGCAGCGGCGCATCGAGGGGGAACTTCGAGATGGCCGCTTGGCTGTTCATGCGGCTCTCAGGCGTGGTCCTGGTTGTCCTGATTTTCGGGCACCTCTTTGTGAACCTGCTCGTGGGCGAAGGCATCCACGCCATCGACTTCGGCTTCGTGGCCGGCAAATGGGCCGATCCGTTCTGGCAGTTCTGGGACCTGGCCATGCTGTGGCTCGCCATGCTGCACGGCACCAACGGCGTCCGCACCATTATTAACGACTACGCCGAGAAGGACTCCAGCCGCTTCTGGCTCAAGGCAGTGCTCTATGCTGCCACCGCCGTCATCATCATCCTCGGCACCCTGGTGATCTTCACCTTCAACCCGTGCCCGTTGGACGTCAACGGCGTGCCGCTGCCGGGTGGTTTCTGCCCCGCTGCGTAGCGACCATCTGGAGCCCGTGATTGACCGCGGGCCGCGTTTTGCGGAGCAGGCAACGCCTGCCCGTTGTTTTACACAGAATTTTGAGAGAAAGAGCGTCTGGTATGCAGGTCCATAAGTACGACGTCGTCATCGTCGGTGCCGGTGGCGCTGGCATGCGCGCCGCGATCGAATCCGGTCAGCGCGCCCGCACAGCAGTACTGACCAAGCTCTACCCCACCCGCTCGCACACCGGTGCGGCGCAGGGTGGCATGTGCGCGGCACTTGCCAACGTCGAGGAAGACAACTGGGAATGGCACACCTTCGACACCATTAAGGGCGGCGACTACCTGGTTGACCAGGACGCCGCCGAAGTCATGGCGAAGGAAGCCATCGACGCCGTGCTGGACCTTGAGAAAATGGGCCTGCCGTTCAACCGCACGCCTGAAGGCCGCATCGACCAGCGCCGCTTCGGCGGCCACACCCGCGACCACGGCAAGGCACCGGTCCGCCGCGCCTGCTACGCTGCAGACCGCACGGGCCACATGATCCTGCAGACTCTCTACCAAAACTGCGTCAAGCACAATGTGGAGTTCTACAACGAGTACTACGTCCTGGACCTCCTGACGGTCGAAGAGGACGCGGTCCGCGAGGACGGCACGCCGTACAAGCAGAAGCGTGTTGCCGGCGTCGTGTCCTACGACCTCGCCTCCGGTGAACTGCACGTATTCCAGGCCAAGTCCGTGGTGTTCGCCTCCGGCGGTGCTGGCAAGGTCTTCAAGACCACCTCCAACGCCCACACCCTGACCGGCGACGGCATGGGCATCGCATTCCGCCGCGGCATCCCCCTGGAGGACATGGAGTTCTTCCAGTTCCACCCGACAGGCCTCGCCGGCCTGGGTATCCTGCTTTCCGAGGCAGCCCGCGGTGAAGGTGCCATCCTTCGTAACTCCGAGGGTGAGCGCTTCATGGAGCGCTACGCCCCCACCATCAAGGACCTCGCACCCCGTGACATCGTGGCCCGCTCCATGGCCAACGAAGTCCGTGAAGGCCGCGGCTGTGGTCCGAACAAGGACTACGTCCTCCTGGACCTGACCCACCTGGAGCCTGCGCACATCGATGCCAAACTCCCGGATATTACTGAATTTGCACGGACCTATCTGGGCGTGGAGCCTTACACGGAGCCTGTCCCGGTGTTCCCGACGGCCCACTACGCCATGGGCGGCATTCCCACGAACATCACCACCGAGGTCCTGCAGGACAACGACACCGTGGTGCCGGGCCTGTACGCCGCCGGTGAAGTGGCATGCGTTTCCGTCCACGGCTCCAACCGACTCGGCACCAATTCCCTCCTGGACATCAACGTGTTCGGCAAGCGCGCCGGCATTGCGGCGGCTGAATACGCCAAGACGGCCGACTTCGTGGCACTCCCGGAGGACCCCGAGGCTTACACCATCGAACTGCTGGACATTGCCCGCAACGGCAACGGCGACGAGAAGGTGGCCGTGATCCGCAAGGAACTCCAGGACACCATGGACGCCAACATGCAGGTGTTCCGTACGGCCGACACGCTGAATCAGGTCCTTCGGGACATCGAGTCCTTCGAGGCCCGCTACAAGAACATCAGCGTCCAGGACAAGGGCAAGCGCTTCAACCTGGACCTCCTGGAAGCCGTTGAACTCGGCTTCCTGCTGGAGTTGGCCAAGGTCATGACCGTGGCAGCCCTGCACCGTGAGGAATCCCGCGGCGGACACTTCCGCGAGGATTTCCCGGACCGTGACGACGAAAGATTCATGAAGCACTCCATGGCGTACAAGGACGACCACGCCCCGGCCGACGGCTCTGCAGAAGCAATTGCCGGCATCCGCCTGGCCACCAAACCGGTTGTCTTTACCCGCTACGAGCCGATGGTGAGGAAGTACTAAGATGTCCGCCGAACTTGCTGAGCCAGCCTCAAAGATCGAACTGCCCGCCCACATCGGAGGCGGCGGCGAGATCCCCACATTCGATGTCACGCTCCGCGTGCGCCGTTACAACCCGGAGGTGTCCGAGGACGCCACCTGGGACGATTTCAAGGTGACCATGTACGGCACCGACCGCGTGCTGGATGCCCTGCACAAGGTCAAGTGGGAGATCGACGGCAGCGTTTCGTTCCGCCGCTCCTGCGCCCACGGCGTCTGCGGCTCCGATGCCATGCGCATCAACGGCCGCAACCGCCTCGCCTGCAAGACACTCCTGAAGGACCTGGACACGTCCAAGCCCATCACGGTTGAGCCGATCAAGGGCCTGCCGGTGGAGAAGGACCTGATCGTGGACATGGAGCCGTTCTTCCAGTCGTTCCGTGAAGTCATGCCCTTCCTCATCAACAAGGGCCACGAGCCCACCAAGGAACGGCTGCAGTCCGCCGAAGATCGTGAGCGCTTCGACGACACCACCAAGTGCATCCTCTGCGCTGCGTGCACGTCCTCGTGCCCCGTGTTCTGGACGGACGGGCAGTACTTCGGCCCGGCCGCCATCGTGAACGCCCACCGCTTCATCTTCGATTCACGTGATGATGCCGGCGACATGCGCTTGGAGATCCTGAACGACAAGGAAGGCGTGTGGCGGTGCCGCACCACCTTCAACTGCTCCGAAGCGTGCCCCCGCGGCATCCAGGTGACCCAGGCCATCGCCGAGGTCAAGCAGGCAATCCTCTCCCGCAAGATCTAGTTCACGTCTTACCGAACGACGGCGTCATGCACTGAAAGTGTCAATGGCGCCGTCGTCTGTTTTAACACACGACGGCCATAACGAAAGGGCACGCCATGTCCCGCTCCGAAAAAGTCAGCTTCGCAGGTTCCACCGGGGAACTCCTGTCGGGCATTATCGACGTCCCGGAGGGTCCTGTACGCGGCTGGGGCGTGTTCTCCCACGGCTTCACGCTGGGCAAGGACAGCCCGTCCGCTTCACGGATGTGCAAGGCCCTGGCTGACACAGGCATCGGCATGCTCCGCTTCGACAACCTGGGCCTGGGCGAATCCGCCGGCCACTGGTCGGAGGGTTCCTTCAGCCATAAGGTGGCCGACACCGTCAAGGCTGCCGAGTTCATGCGGGAAGAGGGCAAAGCCATCTCGCTGCTGGTAGGCCACTCCTTCGGCGGGGCCGCCGTACTGTCTGCCGCCCGCCAGATACCAGAGCTCGACGCCGTTGCAACAGTGGGCGCCCCCTTCTCACCCAAGCACGTGGCGCATGTCTTCGACGCTGCCCTGGACAAGATCCTCAGCGAGGGCAGTGCCGAAGTGGACCTCGGCGGGAAGCGCGTGGAGATCCGCAAGCACTTTGTGGAGGACCTGGAAAACGCCGACCTCACGGACTGCATCCGCCAGTTGCACAAGCCGCTGATGGTGCTCCACTCCCCCACGGACAACACGGTGGGCATCGAGAATGCCAGCTCCATTTTCCAAACCGCCCGCCACCCCCGGAACTTCGTCTCCCTCGAGGGCAGCGACCACCTGCTCACCGGCAAGGGTCAGGCAGCGCGGGCGGCGAGGATTATTTCTGCCTGGGCCGACCAGTACCTGGACGCCGGGAAGTAGCGCCCGGCCTGTCCTTGGCACGCCCCTCCACGGGCACCTTGCCGGGTTGCACGCGGCGCGAGCCCCAGCCGGCTTTCTCGTGCTCAGACGGAACACTGCGGAGGTCCGCGTCACGGATGGCGGACCAGCTGGCGCATACAAGGTAGACCTGACTGACCAGGTTGAACCAGATCAGCAGGCCGATAATGATGGCAAACGGCGCCAGGATGGGATTGCGGCCGGCACCTGCAAGCAGTTCGGTGCTGAATACCTGCAGCGCAGCCGTCCCGACTCCGGCGAGGATAGTGCCCTCCAGCAACGCCCGCCTGGACAGCTTGAGCCCTCCGGCAAGGCGGAACATGATCACCGCGGTAACCCAGTTCAGTGTCAGCGGAACGCCGATCTTGATCACCGTAGTGAGCGGCCCCGCCACGGCGTCTTCCAACTGCAGGAAATCCGTGACCCAGCCTGCCGCGGTCCCAAACACAAGCGAAGCTCCGGCGCTGATGACCAAGGCGACACCCAAGAGGAGGAGGGTCCCGGCGTCGCGCAGTTTGAGGACAATGGGGTTGACCTTCAGGGGCGGGAGCTGCAATACGCCGCGGAGTCCGTCCCGCAGGGCAGCGATCCAGCCCAGCGACGTCACCACCGTGACCACTGCCGCAATCACCGCGGTCCAGCCAAGGCCGTCGGGGTTCAACAGGTCCCGGGGATCCACAAGGCCTTCCCCGCCGTCCACTTTAAGCAGTCCCGGAGCACTCTGGGCCACGCTGGCGATAATCGTGTCCAGGAGGGCCGGCTGGCCCCGCAGCACCAGCCCGGCGATCGAAAAGCCAGTGGCCAACAGGCCGGTGATGGAGAAGAACATCCGGAAGCCGATGCCGGCGCTCATCAGCGGGCCGTGCTGGAGGTTGTAGTGCCGCCAGGCGCGCATTGGCCGGAAAGCGTTAAGCCGCGCCAGGAGCCACTGGAACATAGCCACAGCACTGGCCACCGGGCCGCCGTCGGACCTCTTGGCTTTGCCCCACTCCATCCGTTTCTGGATGACGGCAAGCTTCAGGCGCGAGCGTTCAGTGGGAAGAGGCGGGTCCCCCGGAGTTGGCGGCTGCGTCCGCGGCCCAGGCCCCGGCGTCGTTGTCAGTTTCGGTCCCAAAGTCCAGCTCTTCCCGTAGCTGCCAGATGCCGTCAGCATCGTGCTCGTAAAGTCCCATGCTAACCACAGGGAACGTCGCCCTATAGTCCTTCAGGACCGTTTCAGCTTCGTCGAGGCTTTCGGGAGCGACGTCGTGGGCGATCGTCACGTGGGGGTGGTACGAGAACGGCAGGTCACGCTGGAGCGGTCCGGTCTGGAGTTTCTCGTGCAGCTCCACGCAGGACTCGAATCCGTCCTCCACGTTGATGTACACCACCGGGGACACAGGCCGGAAAGTGCCGGTGCCCGCTATGGTCACCATGAACGGTTCCTGCCTCCGCGCCACCTCGCGGACGTGCTCCCGCGTAGCCTCCCAGTCCTGGGTGGGCGTGGTGGTGATCAATGTGATGTGGGCAGGGATCACCGCCGCCATGGGATCACCGAACGAAGCGCGCCACCGTTGAAGTTCTTTCGCGATGGCAGGGGGGAATCCCAGAATGACGCCTACGCTCATTCCTGCACTGACATTGCTTGAGACCGACATCGGGTTAGCGGACTCCCGGGGCGCCGCCATAGGGAAGGAATCCCACCTTGGCATAGACGTCGCTGAGAGTAACGGACGCGATCTCCCGGGCCTTGTCCGCGCCGTGGGCCAGGAGCCGGTCCAGCTCGGCAGGGTCCGACAGGAGCTCGTTGGCGCGGTCCCGGATGGGGGTCAGGTGGCCCACGACCGCTTCCGCCAGGTCCACTTTGAGGTGTCCGTACATCTTTCCCTGGTAGCTCTCCACCAGCTGCTCCACGCTCTGGCCGGTCACCCCGGAGAAGATGGTGAGCAGGTTGGAGACGCCAGGCTTGGTTTCGCGGTCGAAGCGGATTTCCGTTTCCGTGTCCGTGACCGCGGATTTGATGCGCTTGGCCGTGATCTTGGGCTCGTCGAGGAGGTTGATCAGGCCGGCCGGCGATTCGGCAGATTTGGACATCTTCGCCGTGGGGTTCTGCAGGTCGTAGATTTTCGCGGACTCCTTCTGGATGAAGGGCTGCGGTACCGTGAACGTTTCGCCGAAGCGCGAGTTGAAGCGTGTGGCGAGGTCACGGCTCAGCTCCACATGCTGGCGCTGGTCCTCCCCTACCGGGACGCCCTCCGGCTGGTACAGGAGGATGTCGGCGGCCTGCAGGATGGGGTAGGTAAACAGGCCAACGCTGGCGAAATCAGTGCCCTGTTTCTGCGCCTTGTCCTTGAACTGGGTCATCCGGGACGCTTCGCCGAAGCCGGTAATGCAATTCAGGACCCACGCGAGCTGTGCGTGTTCGGGCACCTGTGACTGGACGAACAGGGTGCACTTGTGGACGTCCACGCCGCCGGCGATGTATTGGGCCGCAGTGATCCGCGTACGCCGTGCCAGCTCCGCGGGATCCTGGGGGACGGTGATCGCGTGCAGGTCCGGGATGAAGAAGATTGCGTCGTATTCGTCCTGCATCCGGACCCAGTTAACGAGGGCGCCGAGATAATTGCCGAGGTGCAGCGAATCTGCCGACGGCTGCATGCCGGACAGGATGCGGTGACGCACACCGGTGGCGGGTAGGTCCGCTTGCGCGTGGGCGGTCACGGCGTCAGGTGCCGGCGACGCGGCGGGGCCGGTGACTGTTGAAGAGGTGGTCATTCGTTGTGGCCTTAAATCTAGAGCCGGTAGTCCACTACCAGCGGTGCATGGTCAGAGAAACGGGTATCCCATGACGGCGCCCGGTCAACGACTGCGGAGAACGCTGCTGCAGCCAGTTCCGGGGTGGCCAGGTGGTAGTCGATCCGCCAGCCAGTGTCATTGTCAAAGGCCTGGCCCCGCTGCGACCACCACGTGTAAGGGCCGTCCACACTGCCGGCCAGGCCCCGGTGGACATCCTTCCAGCCGATGTCCTCGCCGAAGAACCGGTCAAAGTACGCGCGTTCCTCAGGCAGGAAGCCGGCCTTCTTCACGTTGCCCTTCCAGTTACGGATGTCCAATTCCGTATGGCCCACGTTCAGGTCACCTACCACCAGGGCGTGGTCGCTGTGCTTGGTCAGTTCCGGCAGTCGCGTGCTCATGGCGTCCAGGAAACGGTACTTGTCCACCTGCTTGGGAGTTCCGGCTTCACCGGAGTGCACGTAGGCACTGGCAACGGTCAGCTGCACCGGTTCCCCGGCAGCATCGGTCAGCCTGAAATCCGCTTCCACCCACCGGCCGGCGGTGGCGAAGTAGTCGTCCCCGATGCCGTTGCGGGTCTCCAGCGGCTCTTCGCGGGAGGCGATTGCGACGCCGGCGCGGCCCTTGGCTTCGGCTTCAGCGTGCAGGATGTGCCAGCCATCGCCGAGGAGCTCCCGGACGATTGCGTCAGGGGCCCGGACTTCCTGGAGGCAAAGGATGTCCACCTCGCGGGGCTCCAGCCACGCCGCCATGCCATTCCTGAAGGCAGCGCGGAGGCCGTTAACGTTGACTGATGCGATGCGAAGGTGGTCCTTCTTCAATGCCGAGCTCACCCGCTCCACTCTAGTCGATGACCGTTCCGGTGACCGGGTCCTCCGTGCCACCCGAGGAGCGGATCATGTCCCGGGCATTCGTGGCGGTGATTTCGATGGTCTCCAGCGCGCGGCGGATGGTGTCCTGGTCGGCGGCCTCACCCTTGGCGCGCTCCTGCTCCACCACCCGGACCTGAACCTGGACGATCTTGAAGGAGTGGTCAAGCTTGAGGTCGCGGACTTCGTCCGCTTCGGAGCGCTCGTAGACCACGCGGGTGCCGCCATGGTCCGCAGAGGACGACGACGGCGCGCGGCCAGCTGCAGTGTTAAAGGCATTCTGGGCTTCCGTCAGCTTGGCGCCGGCCTTCTTGGCTGCCTTCTGGATGCTGAAGACCACAAAGGCTGCCAATGCGAGCCAGAAGGCGGCGATAATGGCCACAACCCAACCCACGACGTCGTTCTGGTTGGCCGCGAAGATGACCGCGACCACAAAGGCGACAACGAAAATCATCATTCCCGGCCCACTGATCCGGAGCATGGAGAAGCCGCCCTTGGCTGGTTTGGACGCAGAGTGAGGGTTACCCAGAGATCGCATTCCTACATTGTCTCAAACGCTGCGGCGGGCTACGGTACCTTCCACCCCCGGCGAACACCACCCCAACTAGGTAGCAGCAGATGTCGTTTTGAGCGCTCATAACGACATCTGCTGCTACCTAGTTGGGAAGGGCTACTTCAGGAACAGCTTGCGGAGGCGGACCGTGGTGAGCAGCATCCCTAGCGCCGTCATCACTACGTAATAGCCGATATGGATGGCGGTGGCCGGAGTGAAGGTTCCGACGCTGATCTGGCGCAGCAGTTCCACCCCATGCCAAAGCGGCATGGCCTGGATGAGCCACTGGATGTACTGGGGGTAGACGCTGAGCGGGTAGAACGTAGCGCTGAACAGGAACATCGGCAGCATGATGAAGTTGATCCAGTCCATCTGCTGAAAGGTCTTCAGGAAACTGGTGATGCCCATCCCCATGCTGGCGAATCCGAAGGCGATCAGCACTGAGGCCGGAATCATCAGAATGGCCCAGGGAGTGGTGATCAGTCCCATCAGGCCCATCACGGCCGTGAACCCGGTGGCATACAACAGGCCGCGCAACAGGGCCAGGAAGATCTCGCCCAAGGCAACGTCCAAGGGCCCCAGGGACGTGTAAAGCATGCCTTGGTAGAGCTTGGCGAAGTTCATCTTGAAAAAGACGTTCCAGGTGGAGTCGTACACGGCGCCGTTCATGGCGGAGACGGCCAGCAGTGCCGGTGCGATGTAGGCCGCGTAGCTGATCTCGGTCCCATCGGGTCCCTGTACTGAACCCACAATGGCACCCAGCCCAACACCCATGGAGATCAGGAACAGTACCGGCTCAAAGAAACCGGACAGCATGACCAGCCAGTTGGTGCTCTTAGTGGCCATCAGCCCGCGCGAAATGACGGCTTTGGCGTTACGTGAATACAGCGGTCCGAAGGTCCTGTTTCGGGCCGCCTCCGCCACGCTGTGGCCGCCGGTGACGATGCTCATTGCCCCAGCCTTTGGACGAACTGGCGTCTGGTAAGGACCCAGCCCACCGCTGCGAGTACCACCAGCACCACGACATGGACCATGGTGAGAACAGGCGGTTCCTCGTACCCATAGCTGAAGACCCTGCCCAGTTCGGTGCCGTGCCAGATGGGTGAGATCCAGCCAATCCACCGGACGGCCCACGGCAGCGTATCAAGCGGGAAGAATGTTCCGGAGAAGAGGAACAGCGGCATGACGATGAACCGCATCACCAAGGCGAACTGCCCTTTGTCCTCCTTGATGGATGCCGAGTACGCCATGAGCGGCAGGCCAAAGGACAGCCCGGCCAGGGTCGCCACGACGATTCCCGCCCAGCCCCAGCCGGAGGGCGAGGCACCGAACAATGCCACGGCTGCGAAGTAGATGGCTGACTGCAGCAGCAGCCTCAGGGTAACGGCGATGATCTGCCCGGCGGCGATCTGCTCCGGTGTCAACGGGGAGGCGTGCGGGCCGTAATAAATCCGGCGCCATTTGAACCCGTCCATCACGGGGAAGGTGAACTCGTTGGCAGCGGTCATGACGGCGGCGGACACCAGCAGCGCCGGGGCTATGAACGCCAGGTAGCTGACTCCGCCGAAGGCGGCTGCGTCGTCGGCGTCCACCAGGGTGGCAAGCCCCACACCCATCGCAAAAAGGTAGGCCACCGGCTGCCCCACGCTATACATCAGGATGGACCAGCCGTAGCCCTTCATGACCCGGAGGACCTGCTCCGCATAGTAGAAGGCACCCCACCTGCGTGCCCGGGCGGCGGATACCTCGGGCGGATGGGCACGTGGGGCCATGGCGGTCAGGGCAGCATCGTCAGTCAACGAGGCTCCTGCCGGTCAGGCGCAGGAAGACGTCCTCCAGCGAAGACCGCCGCACCAGGGATGTCAGCGGCCGCAGTCCACGGGAAGAAACCTGCTCAAGGGCAGCCTCGCCGTCGTTCGCGTAAATGAGCACCCGGTCCGGAAGCGCTTCGAGGCGTTCGCCGATCCCCTGCAGTTCCCCGCCAATAGTGCCATTGCGCTCCGACCCGAACCGCAGCTCCAGCACCTCGCGGGTGGAGTGTTCCCGGATCAGCTGCGCCGGCGATCCTTCGGCCATGATCCTCCCCTTGTCCACCACGATGAGCCGGTCGCACAGTTGCTCCGCTTCATCCATATAGTGCGTAGTGAGGATCAGGGTCACGCCCTGCTCTTTGAGCCGGAACAGCCGGTCCCACAGGATGTGCCGCGCCTGCGGATCGAGGCCGGTGGTGGGCTCATCCAACAGGAGGATGCGCGGTTCGTTGATGAGGGAGCGGGCGATGGTGAGGCGCCGCTTCATCCCGCCGGACAGGGCATCGACCTTCGATTTTGCTTTGTCGGTGAGCTGGGCGAACTCCAGCAATTCGTCGGCCTTCGGCTTGAGGTAGCTCATGGGCAGGCCAAAATAGCGGCCGTAGACCAGCAGGTTGTCCCGGACCCTCAGTTCCTCGTCCAAATTGTCCTGCTGAGGCACCACGCCCAAGTGCGCGCGGACCTCCGGCCCGTGGCTGTCCGGGTCCAGTCCCATGATGCTGAGGTCGCCGGAGGTGCGTTGCGTGACCGCGCCGATCATCTTCATGGTGGTGGATTTTCCCGCCCCGTTTGGTCCAAGCAGGCCGAACGACTCCCCTGCCGGAACGCTGAAGGTAACTCCGTCGACGGCGGCCACGTCGGCGTAGGTCTTGCGCAGGTTTTCCGCGGCGATAACTGTCTGCTGCTTCATCGGAGGGCCAGCGGGGGCGGTGGAGGACACGATGGCTTTATTGTGCACCCTCCGCAGACTAGTGGAGCCCCCCGGAATGTGAAAGAGGACTTGCACTTGGTACCAGGAATTGTCGACGGCGGCACCTCCGACGCGAGTAGCACCGTGAGCTATTGCACGCACCGGGACCCCGGCGTAGCGTGATTTCCGCTAGGGGCCGGAACAAAACCATCTATCTGAGGACGCATCATGAAAAGTCACGCGCTGCGGACCGCGGCAGTAGCGGCCGCTATCCTTTCCCTGGCAGGAACCGCCGGCCCTGCCACCGCAAAGGCCGGCGGCTCTCCGGCCATCCCGTTGAACACCGAGCAGGAGGTCACCGGCTCCAACACCGGCGCCAGCGGCTTCTTCACCTACTCCATTGACGGCTCAGAGCTCTGCTACACGCTCACCGCTCGCAACCTTTCCGAACCGGCGACCGCCGCACACATCCACTTGGCACCCCGGAATGTGGCCGGTCCCGTCGTGGTACCGCTAACTGTGGGCAGCGGAACCAGCTGGACCGTTGACACCTGCACCACAGCGGACCCCGCACTGCTGGCAGCCATTGAGGCCAGTCCCCGCAGCTATTACGTCAACGTCCACACACCTACCTTCCCGGGCGGCGAGATCCGCGGGCAACTTAAGTAGGGCTGCGGCTTCTACAACAAAGCCCGACGTCGGCACCTGGGTAGGTGCCGACGTCGGGCTTTGTTGGTTGCTGTCCTGGCTTGGTGCTAGGCGATTGCCGAGCCGCTTTTCGCGGCCAATTGGCGTTCGGCGGCTTCCACTACGTTGGTCATCAGCAGCGCCACGGTCATCGGGCCGACTCCCCCGGGGTTCGGCGAAATCCAGCCAGCTACCTCAGCAGCAGCGGGATCGATGTCGCCGTGGACCTTGCTCTTGCCCGTCTCGGGGTCACTTTCACGGGTGACACCGACATCGAGAAGGGCCGCTCCCGGCTTCACGTCCGCAGCCTTGACGATGTGCTTGACACCCGCCGCGCCCACAATGACGTCAGCCTGCCGCAGCAGCTCCGAAAGGTTCTCGGTGCCAGTGTGCGTCAGGGTCACGGTGGCGTTGACGGCCCGCCGGGTGAGCAGGAGGCCGATTGAGCGTCCGATGGTGACGCCGCGGCCCACCACCACCACGTGTTTGCCGGCGAGGCTGTAGCCGTTGCGCTCCAGGAGCTCGATAACGCCGCGGGGCGTGCACGGCAGCGGCGAGGTGATCTCGCCGTTGACGTTGAGCACCAGCCGGCCGAGGTTGGTCGGGTGCAGGCCGTCGGCATCCTTGGCGGGGTCGATCCGCTCGAGGATGGCGTCGGTGTCCAGGTGCTTGGGCAGCGGCAGCTGCACGATGTAACCGTGGCAGGCGGGGTCCGCATTGAGATCATCAATGAGGGCCTCGACCTGCGCCTGGGTGGCATCTGCCGGAAGCTCACGCTGGATCGAGTTCATCCCGATTTCCACAGACTGCTTGTGCTTCATGGACACGTACAGCTGCGAGGCCGGGTCGGCTCCCACCAGCACCGTGGCAATGCCCGGAGTGACGCCGTGGGCTTTGAGGGCCGCGACACGCTCCGTCAGCTCGGATTTGATGGCGGACGCGGCTGCCCTGCCGTCAAGGATCTTCGCGGTCTGCACCATGGACGGGGTTACCACTGCTCGTGCTGCGGGTAGAGCGGGAAGTCGGCGGCGAGCTTGTCCACGCGGGACTGCAGGGCCTCGACGTCGGTAGCCGCGCCGGCCTTCAGTGCGGTGGCGATGATCTCGGCAACCTCAGTGAACTCCTCGGCGCCGAAGCCGCGGGTGGCAAGTGCCGGGGTGCCGATGCGCAGGCCCGAAGTGACCATCGGCGGGCGGGGGTCGAACGGAACGGCGTTGCGGTTCACGGTGATGCCCACGGAGTGGAGGAGGTCCTCGGCCTGCTGGCCGTCCAGCTGGGAGTTGCGCAGGTCAACGAGGACCAGGTGGACGTCGGTGCCGCCAGTAAGGACCGAGACGCCTGCTTCGGCGACGTCGGCCTGGTTGAGGCGGTCGGCGATGATCTTGGCGCCTTCAAGGACGCGCTCCTGGCGCTCTTTGAATTCCTCGGTGCCGGCGATCTTGAAGGCAACGGCCTTGGCTGCGATGACGTGCATGAGCGGACCGCCCTGCTGGCCCGGGAAGACGTTGGAGTTGAGCTTCTTGGCCCACTCCTGCTTTGCCAGGATCACCCCGGAGCGGGGACCGGCGAGGGTCTTGTGCACGGTGGAAGTGACGACGTCGGAGTAAGGCACCGGGCTCGGGTGCAGGCCTGCGGCAACCAGCCCGGCGAAGTGTGCCATGTCGGTCCAGAGCAGCGCACCCACTTCATCGGCGATGGAGCGGAAGGCTGCGAAGTCCAGGTGGCGCGGGTAGGCGGACCAGCCGGCGATGATGACCTGCGGCTTTTCGGCGATGGCCTGCTCGCGCAGCTTGTCCATGTCCACGCGGAAGTTGTCCTGCTCCACCTGGTAGGCGGCGACGTTGTACAGCTTGCCGGAGAAGTTCAGCTTCATGCCGTGGGTCAGGTGGCCGCCGTGCGCGAGGGACAGGCCCAGGATCTTGTCACCGGGGGTGATCATGGCGGAGAGTGCTGCGGCGTTGGCCTGCGCGCCGGAGTGCGGCTGGACATTGGCGTACTCGGCGCCGAACAGTGCCTTAACGCGGTCGATCGCCAACTGCTCGGCGACGTCTACGTATTCACAACCGCCGTAGTAGCGGCGGCCCGGGTAGCCCTCGGCGTACTTGTTGGTCAGGACGGAGCCCTGGGCTTCCATCACGGCGCGCGGGGCGAAGTTTTCCGACGCGATCATTTCCAGGGTGCCGCGCTGGCGGCCAAGTTCCTGGTCGAGGACTGCGGCGATTTCGGGATCGAGCTCGGCCAGCGACTGGTTGCTGACTGCGGCTGTTGTGGTGGCGGTAGTAGTCACGAAAAACTCCTGGCTAGGGATACGGGCACTGCTAAGGTCAGGCTACCGGCTGGCGCACGCCGCCGCCGCTTGATGACAGGGCGTGAAAGTGCGTGCTGTTTCCCGGCAGGGTTGCAGCACTTGTCCGGCAAGACATGACCCTCGGCCCAGGCGTACGATCCGTGGTCTTCGTGATTGCCGCTCCCTGGTGGTTAGCCACCCAACGCCAGTTGCGACTGAACAAGACTACCAAATGCGGCACGTGGGCGCGGGTAGGCTGGTAGGCGTGAGTAATGAGCAGCTGAACCAAGCGTATGTAGTAACCCTGTCCTGCCCGGACCGCCCCGGAATCGTGCACGCCGTGGCCGGTGCCCTTTTGGTGGCAGGCTGCAATATTACGGACTCGCAGCAGTACGGCAGCCCCGCCACCGGAAACTTCTTCATGCGGGTGGAAGTCACGACGACGGCCGCCAAGTCCGAGCTCCAGTCAGCACTTGAGCCGGTGGTCGAGGCTTTCGGGATGCAGTGGAGCCTCAACGCCGTGGACCAGAAGGTGCGGACCCTGCTGATGGCCAGCACGTCAGCCCACTGCCTCAACGACATCCTCTTCCAGCAGCGTTCCGGCACCCTCCCCATCGACATCCCCGCCATCGTCTCAAACCACCGGGACCTCGCCGGGCTGGCCGAGTTCTACGGCATTCCGTTCCACTACATTCCCGTCACGCCTGACACCAAGGCCCAGGCCGAGGACAAGCTGCGGGCCATCATGGCCGAACACGACATCGAACTGACGGTGCTGGCCCGCTACATGCAGATCCTTTCGGACGACCTTTGTGCCGAACTGACCGGCAAGGCCATCAACATCCACCACTCATTCCTGCCCTCCTTCAAGGGCGCGCGGCCATACCACCAGGCCCATGCCCGCGGTGTGAAGCTGATCGGAGCCACGGCCCACTACGTCACGGCCGCGCTGGACGAGGGGCCGATCATCGAGCAGGAAGTGATCCGGGTGGACCATGCCCGCACGCCGGAGCAGTTCGTGCAGATGGGCCGGGACGTCGAAGGCCGCACGCTGGCCCAGGCAGTCCAGTGGCATGCTGAGCACCGGGTGCTGCTGGACGGCAACAGGACCGTTGTCTTTAACTAGGGGATTGAACTAGCGGAGCGGAGGCAGCCATGGTGCCTGGCAGGGAGGACCTCGGCAGTGAGCAGCGCCTCGCCGAGTTCTACAACCGCCGTGCCGCGTCCGGTTGGGATCATCCCCTGTCTCCACGGCGTGTGGAGGCACGCGAACGGTTCATTGGCCTGCTTAAGTCCGAAGGCCGCCACGACGTCCTCGAAATCGGCACTGGCCCCGGCCAGGACGGCCTGAAATTTGTCCAGGCCGGTATCCATTACACCGGTGTTGACCTCGCCGAGGAGCACGTCCGTCAGGCCCGCTCCAAGGGCCTGGACGTCTCGGTCGCCAGCGCCCGGCGGCTGCCCTTCGCCGATGGCGCCTTTCCTGCTGTCTGGTCCATGAGCACGCTGCTACACATCCCCGCTGCTGACATCGACGGCGTCCTGCGTGAACTGGTGCGCATCTCGGCACCCAACGCTCCGATCGCCGTCGGCCTCTGGTCAGGTGATGACGAGGAGGTGCTGAACCCCGAGGACAACCTTGAACCCCGGCGGTTCTTCAGCCGGCGCAGCGACGAAACGGTGCGGAGGGTTTTCGGACGGCACGGAACCATCGAGGATTTTGTCACCTGGCCGGAGGGCACGGGCGAGGAATCCGGCCCCGGCGCGGGGAACTGGACGCAGCACTACCAGTTCCTCATCCTCCGCACCCCACCCGCCCCAACTAGGTAGCAGCAGATGTCGTTATGAGGCGCCAAAACGACATCTGCTGCTACCTAGTTGGGGTGGGGGATGTCCTAGGCTTGGGCCATGGCTCCCCTATACGATTTCGCCGGCGCGTCACCGGCCGTCCACGACTCCGCCTTCATCGCCCCCACCGCATCGATCATTGGCCAGGCCACCCTCGCCGAGGACTCCAGCGCGTTCTACGGTGTCTCCGTCCGGGCGGACACCGCAACCATCAGCGTAGGGGCCGGAAGCAACCTTCAGGACAACGTGGTGCTGCACGCTGACCCAGGCTTTCCTTGCAGCGTTGGGGCAGGAGTCAGCGTGGGGCACGCCGCCGTCGTCCATGGCTGCACCGTGGAGGACAACTGCCTGATCGGCATGGGGGCAACCGTGCTCAACGGCGCGGTGATCGGCACCGGCTCGCTCGTGGCGGCCGGCGCCGTCGTGCTGGAAGGCACTGTAGTGCCGCCGCGGTCACTCGTGGCCGGGGTCCCCGCCAAGGTACGGCGGGAACTCACCGACGAGGAGTTCGACGGCGTGAAGCAAAACGCCGCCCGCTACGTCGAACTGGCACGGGCGCACCGGGAACTGCACGGCTAATCCCCGCCCGTCCCAGGACACGCTATCGGTGTGGGGACGCCCAAAAACGGGTGTCCCCACACCTATTCTGCGTCCTCAGGCTGTTTCTGCGTCCTCAGTCCAGGCTGATCGGCCCCATGGCGTCCAGGAGCTCGCCCGGCCCGGGGTTGCCCGGCACCGACGAACCGCCCAAGTGGTTCACCACTCCCCACACGGCGTTCAAGCCGGTGGTCACGGCGCCTTCGGCCCAGCCCGCGGTGAAGGACACATCGTCACCGGCGAGGAAGATCCCGCGCTGGCTTTCGGGCAGCTTGTCCTGCTTGAAATGCGTAAACAGCCGCTGCTGGTAGCGGTAGTGCCCCGGCAGGTTTGCCTTGAAGGCCCCCATGAAGTTGGGATCGGCCTCCCAGGAAACCGTGATGGGCTGGCCAACGATGTGGCTGGCGATGTCCACTCCCGGGTAGATCTGCTCCAGTGAGTGCAGCATCAGTTCAACGCGCTCGTCCGCATCCAGCGCCAGCCATTTCAGCGCGTCATCATTCCAGGTGTAGGACAGCAGGATCACGGCGGGCTTGTCCGGGCCGTCATCCAGGAGGTAGGTGGCCCTGTTCAGCCGGTCCGTCAGGGTCATCGACAGCACCTCACGGCCTGTGTCCGGATCCACGTCCTTCCAGAACGGCCGGTCCACCATCACAAACGTCTTGGACGACTGCATGTAATGGGAGCGCTCGATCGCGGTCCACAGCTCGGCGGGGAACAGTGCCTCCTCCGTGTGGATGCGCGTGGACAGCAGCCAGGACTGGCACGTGGTCACCACAGCCGGGTAGCTGGCCTCCCGGCCCCAGCGCTCCCGGATCCGGAGGCCGCCGTCGGAACCGCGGCTGATCCTGCCCACAGCCCCGCGGGGCGAGCCGGAGTGAAGGGAAGCCAAGGACGTGCCTTCCGGCCAGTGGGCCATGCCCGACGGCGCGTGCTGCCATAGTGCCTCGGGCAGCCGTTGCGCTCCCCCGCTGATGAGCCGGTGCTGGTCATCGGCGTCCGTGTAGACCACACGGAGGATTTCCAGGATGGAGTTGGGGAAGTCTGTGTCCCAGCCGCCGGTGCCGAAGCCCACCTGGCCAAAGGCTTCACGGTGCGCAAAACCGGCTTCCTTGAAGGACTCGCTCCCGGCGATGAAGCCATAGAAGGTCTGCTCGTCCATGAGCGGCAGCAGCTCGTTCCACAGGTCCTTGATCCGGCCGGTGTCGCGGGCGCGGATAGCCTCCTGCATTTCAACGAACTTGGCGCCGTCGTTGACCGCGGCCTTCCAGGCGTCCGCCACCTCGCGGAAGAACGGCGGCAGGTCCTGGGCGGTCTCGGCGTAGTGCTTCTGGCCGGCCAGTTCGATGACCGTGCTCGAGGTGACGGGCGCCAGCGGGTTGGGGAAGTCCTGGGTTTCCAGCCCCAGCAGGTCCACGTAGTGGTAGAACGCCCTGCCGGACACAGGGAACCGCATCCCCCCGAGGTCGGCCACCACGCCGGGGGCGGACGGGAAGCTGGCTGTGCGCAGGCGCCCGCCGATCCTGTCCGCTTCGTAGACAACAGGGCGCAGTCCCAGCTTCATGAGCTCGTAGGCAGTGACGAGGCCTGAAAGCCCTGCGCCCACAACTGCCACTTCGGTGCCATAGAGCTCCGGCGGAACCGCGCCGAGGCCTGCGGGGTGGGCGAGGTAGTGGTCGTAGCTGAACGGAAAATCCGGGTTCAGCATGGTGATAGGGCCGGCCTGGGTGCTGGACGGGTCAGAGGCCGGGAGTTCGGTGGCGACGGTCATGAAAGCTCTGCCTTCTTGGGTTCGGGGGTGGACAGCGTTGAAGTTTCCGGGCGGCTTCGCTCACGGTATTCCTCCTGGCTCAGCGCCGCCACCCTGGAGTTCCGGCGGCCGTAACCGAAGTAGGCCGCCACGCCCACCAGCATCCAGATTCCAAATGTCACCCAGGTGTCGGCTCCGAGGTTGGCCATAAGGTAGGCGCACATCAGGGCACCGAGGATCGGGGTCAGCGGGAACAGCGGGACGCGGAAGGTGCGCTCCAGTTCGGGCCGGGTGCGTCGCAGGTAGATCACGGCAACGTTGACCAAAGCAAAGGCGAACAGTGTTCCGATGCTGGTGGCGTCGGCGAGGGCACCGAGCGGGACCAGCCCGGCGGTGAGGGCGACGGCGATGCCCACCAGGAGCGTGCCGGCCGCGGGGGTGCCGGTCCGGGGTGAGACGCGGCCGAAGACCTTCGGGATGAGGCCGTCGCGTGACATGGAGAGCAGGATGCGGGTTTGGCCGTAGAGGACGGTCAGGACGATGCTGGCGATAGCCAGGACGGCACCCACCGCAAACACCAGGGCGATCCAGGGCTGGCCGGTGGTTTCCTCCAGGATTTTCACCAGGGCCGCCTCGGTGCCGTCGAACCATCCCCAGGGGCGGGCACCGATGGCTGCCACCGCCACCAGGACGTAAATTGTGGTGACGATGACCATGGAGAGCATGATGGCCCGGGGAAGGTCCCGCTTCGGGTTGCGGGCCTCCTCGCCGGCGGTGGAGGCAGCGTCAAAGCCGATGTAGGAAAAGAACACCCGGGACGCTGCGGCGGAGACCCCGGCGGCGCCCATGGGCAGGAGCGGTTCGAAGTTGCCCGCGTTGAAGGCAGTGAGCGCCACGGCGCAGAAGAAGAGCAGGATGCCCACCTTGACCACCACGATGGACGTGTTGATCCAGGCGCTTTCCTTGGCACCGCGGACCAGCAGGATGGTGGCCAGCACCACGATGACCATGGCCGGGATGTTGACCGCACCGCCGTCGCCCGGGGGCTGCGAAACGGCGTCGGGCAGGACCTGCCCGAACACGGCCAGGGTCTCGTTCACATACTGGCCTGCCCCGACTGCCACGGCGGCGACCGAGACGGCGTACTCAAGGACCAGGCACCAGCCGCAGATCCAGGCCATGCCCTCGCCCATGGTGGCGTAAGTGTAGGAGTAGCTGGAGCCGGCCACGGGGACCATGCCGGCCATTTCTGCGTAGGAGACGGCGGAGAGGAGTGCGGCGAACCCGGCAATGGCGAACGAGATCCAGATCGCAGGCCCAGCCAGCGGAACGGATTCGCCCAGGATCACCAGGATGCCGGTTCCGAGGGTCGCGCCGACACTGATCATGGTCAGCTGCAGGACCCCGAAACTGCGGACCAGTTTCGGTCCGCCCTGGCCACTTTCGGCTTCACTGACCATTTGGCCGATCGGTTTCCGGCGCAGCAGTTGCGCGCCCAGTCCGGGACGGCCGGCTTCGCGGCCCGTGGCCGGTCCGGAGAGTGTTGGCACAGTCATCGTTGACGTCCGTTCGTGAGTAGTTGGTGGGTTTCCCTCACCCAGCGTAGGGGTGTGAGCCGCATCTCAAGGATGTGCAAAGTGACCTATAGTTTTCAGTCATGAGATGTATTGCACCAAACCAAAGCAGCGATGGGCACTCTGGCCAGGGGTCCGTTCGTGCAGCCTGAGGCGGCGGAACGCCTGGATGCCGTAACGCTGGGAGAGTTTCTGGCCGCACTCCCGGCGGACCTCGCGGTCCTTCACGATGCCGGCAATGGCGGTGCGCCTTTGCGCTGGGTGGAGCCCAGCGAACTGGAGGATCCCACGCCATATTTGCTGGATGGGGAGTTCGTCCTGACTGCGGGGCGGCCGTTCCTTGACGACGGCGGAACGAAGGAGAGTGCGGAAGCCTACGTCCGGCGGCTGGTCGCCGCGGGAGTCGCAGCCCTGGGGTTCGGGCTGGAGCCGTATTTCGACGCCGTCCCGGAGCGGGTGCGCTCAGCGTGCCGAAAGCACCAGCTCACCCTGGTGCAGATCCCCAGCAGCGTACCCTTCGCTGCCATCGGCCTGGAATTCTCCCAGCTCCTGGAATCCGGAAATGCACGGGTCTTCCGTCAACTGGCTGACACCAACCGGCAACTGATGCGGGCAGTGCTCTCTGCCAGGCCCGAGCATGAACTCCTTGCTGCACTGGCCCAACGGGTCCCGGTGTGGGCCCAGCTTTTCGGGGCCGATGGCCGAGTGCGGGCCCGGGCGGCAGCAACCGGGACCGGCGGGACCAGCCCTGCCGCCGCCGTCGAACATTCTGCACTGCAACCATTGCTGAAGCGCCTGCTGGCCGGCACGGGCCCGCGGGTGGAGACAGATTCGTTTCCGGCAGACGGTCCGGCCCTCGTCTTCGGCCATCCCCTCCGGAGCACCAAGGACGCCACCCTCGGAGCCCTCATCCTGGGGACGGACAAGCCACTGACCCCGGCGCAGAACAGCGTGGTTTCCTCGGTGGTGGGGCTGCTGGAACTGCTCGTGCGCCAGCGGACCAGCGGATCGCTCGCTCCCAGCCAGCTGGCAACAGCCCTGCTGCTGCATCCGGAAAGCCTGACCGCCGGTTCAGCCCGGCAACTGAACGTGCTGCGGGACCTCCTGGCGCAGAGCGTTTCGGGGACCAGGTCCGGAGCTGTCCGCGTGATCCAGGGCGTGCGGGCGGACGGCTCAGCGCCGGCTTCGGCGGATGGCCCTGTCAGGGAGTTGCTGCAATGGCGAAGGCTGTTCGACACGAAGATGGTGGAGCTGACGGACTACGGATTTGCCGCCGTGACCCGGTTCAAAGTGGACGACGCCCTGCTGCATGAGGTGGAGGGACTGGGCTGGCGCCTGGTAGTGGGCGATCCTACGGACATGGCGGGCCTTCCGGCTGCCTACCAGCGTGCCGCGTCAGTGCGGCCCCGCGTCAAGGCCAGCGGAGAAAGCGTGCGCGTGGATGAGGTGACGTGGTCAGTCACGGGACTGTTGGGCCGCAGCGCCGGCAGCATGCTCGCAGCGCGGCTGCTGGAACCGGTTCTGGCACAGGAGCCTGACCGCCGCAGCTCCCAGCTCAATGTCCTGAAGTCATGGCTGGGTGAAAATGGCAACTGGGATGCCACAGCCAAGGTCCTCGGCTTGCATCGGAACAGTGTGCGGCGCCAGATCAACGCCCTGGCCGAGCTGCTGGCCATGGACCTTAGCTCCGCCCAGGTGCGGGCTGAACTCTGGATTGCCCTTCAGTACGTTGACGCACTCGAGGCCGGGACGCCTCAAACACCCCAGGACCGGTAGAGCTCCGGTCGGCGTTCACGGAGGTAGGGCACCACGTTGCGGGCTTGCCGTGCGGCGTCCGGATCCACTTCGGCATACAGGATTCCGGCCTCAGGTCCCGCCGTGGCCAGCAGCGATCCGTCCGGTCCGGTGATGACGCTGCCGCCGAGGAAAGCGCAGCCTTCCTCGGTTCCGGAATGGTTGGCATAGGCGATGGTCAGCTGGCTTTCGAGCGCTCGGGCCCGCAACAGGACCTGCGGGACCGTGTCGAAGCCGTGCGCCAGTGCGGTAGGCACCAGGAGCAGCTCTGCCCCACCCAGCGCGGCAGCCCTGACCGTTTCCGGAAACTCCACGTCGTAACAGATCACCATGGAGGTCTGGAAGCCGTTGAAATCCACGACGGCGGGACCCGCCGCCGCCGGGCTGAACGCCGTGCGCTCGTCCTCACCAAAGAGGTGCACCTTGGCGTAGCTGAGCAGCTCAGACCCTGCCGCGTCCAGCAGCGTGGAGGTGATGTGCCAGCTGCCCTCGTCCGTAACCGACGGAAGGCTGTAAACCAGGGCAATTCCGCGTCGACGCGCGATGGCGCTCAGCGCTTCCTTGATGGCGGGAAGCCTCGCAGGGTCCAGCTCCGAACGAACCCGCAGCGGCGCGTAGCCCACGGGAAACAGCTCAGGGGTCACCAGCACGGATGCGCCGGCCACGGCAGCCTCCCCCGCGGCCGCATCCAGGGCGGCGCAATTTGCCTCAATGTCGAGTACGCGGGCGTTTGCCTGCATCAGGGCCAGCAGCACCTTTACCACCTCACATAATCGGGACGGCCACAGGAAGGAGTGCGTCCGCTTTTTCCAGCCTAGCCATCGGCCGCCGGGCCATTTGGGGCCAATTGCACCGATGGGGGCCTTCCGACGGGCGGATCGTCCCGTTCTTGCGGCCCTTCCGGCGGACCGCTTGCGTTAACTTCTTGACTACAAGAGTCACCATAGGGCAATCTTCTTTGCATGTCCGCAACACCGCGCTCGATGAGGAGCAACCCCAAAAATCCAGGATCCCAATCCGCCCTGAGGCAGTTGAACCAGCAGCGGATCATCGAGACCCTGATGGGCGGACCCGCCACCCAGGCCGAGCTCGCCAGGCAGACAGGCCTGTCCACGGCCACCGTCTCAAACATCGTCAAAATCATGCAGGATTCGGGGCTGGCATCGACCGAGCCCATCACCAGTTCCGGGCGCCGGGCGCTGAATGTCAGATTGAACAGCAACGGTGCCGTCGCCGTCGGAATCGACTTCGGCCGCCGGCACCTCAGGGTGGTCCTGGCATCGCTCAGCTACCACGTCATCGCGGAGGAATCCGTGATGCTGCCACTCGGCCACCAGGCCGAGGAGGGCATCCAAGCCGCGGTGGTCCTCCTTGAAAAACTGATGCGGGAAAGCGGAGTGGTCCGGAGCGCAATAGTGGGTGCCGGCGTCGGAATTCCCGGACCGATCGACCGCCGGACCGGAACCGTGGCGCAGGGTGCCATCCTCCCTGAATGGGTGGGAATCAACATTCTCCAGCACCTCGAGGACACCCTGAAATTCCCCGTGTATGTTGACAACGACGCCAATCTGGGAGCCTGGTCTGAAGTGACCTGGGGGCCTCACACGGGGGTCGAAAACCTGATGTTCCTGAAGATCGGATCGGGCATCGGTGCGGGCCTGATCCTCAACGGCGCGCCCTACTACGGCAACGTCGGAATCACCGGTGAAATCGGCCACGCCACCATCCATGAGCAGGGCCTGGTGTGCCGGTGCGGGAACCGCGGATGCCTCGAAACCATCGCATCCACCACCACCATGATCGAGCTCCTCAGCCGCCGCGAGGACAGGCCCCTGACACCGGCGGACATCGTCCGTAAGGCCCTCGCGAAGGATCCGGCAACGCTCCGCGTCGTGGACGATGCCGGCCTGGCAGTGGGGCGGGCGCTAGGCAACGTGGCAAACCTCATCAACCCGGAAGTGATCGTGGTGGGCGGGCCCCTGGCCGGCCTTGGCGGCCTCCTCCTGGACCCCATCAGGCGGGGCCTGGTGCGCCATGCCGTGCCCGTCATCGGCGAGACAACCACCCTTACCATGTCATCCCTCGGGGACCGCGCCGAAGCTCTCGGGGCGGCCGCGCTGGTCTTCCAGTACGCCGGGATCCGGCGTTCCCAGACCGATTAGATTTCGGGAGGTTGCGTTCAAGACTTGACGACAACGGCTGTGATCCAGTTTACTTTTTCATCAGACGGCCCCGCGGTTTGCGGGGCGGACAACGAAGTCATCATTGGAGGCGTAAGGGCATATGACGTCCCAAACCACGCAAAGTGATCCAGTAATCCTCGAGATGCGCTCCATCACGAAGGAGTTCCCCGGCGTCAAGGCGCTGTCGGAGGTCAGCCTCCGGGTCAAGGCCGGCGAGATCCATGCCATCTGCGGTGAGAACGGCGCCGGCAAATCCACGCTCATGAAGGTGCTGTCCGGCGTCTACCCGTACGGCAGTTACGACGGCGACATCGTCTACCAGAACGAGGTCCAGCAGTTCAAGGACATCCGGGCCAGTGAGCACGCGGGCATCGTCATCATCCACCAGGAACTGGCACTCATCCCGGAACTCTCCATCATGGAGAACATCTTCTTGGGCAATGAGCCGGCGCGCCGTGGCGTGATCAACTGGGGAGAGGCGCGCAAACGCTCCATCGAACTCCTCGCCCGGGTAGGCCTCCGCGAGGATCCGGACACTCCCGTCAAGGAAATCGGCGTCGGCAAGCAGCAACTGGTGGAAATCGCCAAGGCCCTGAACAAGTCGGTAAAACTACTCATCCTGGACGAGCCCACTGCCGCCCTGAATGAATCCGACTCCCAGCACCTGCTGGACCTGATGCTCGGCCTCAAGGCCAAGGGCATCACCTCGATCATCATTTCCCACAAGCTCAACGAAATCGAACAGATCGCGGATGAGATCACTATCATCCGCGACGGTAAAGCGGTGGAAACACTGAACATCGTGGCCGACGGCGTGGACGAGGACCGGATCATCAAAGGAATGGTGGGACGTTCCCTTGAGTCCCGCTTCCCGGAGCACACCCCGAAAATCGGCGAGGTGCTGTTCGAGGTCCGCAACTGGACAGTGGGCCATCCCCAGGTGGCAGACCGGCTCGTCTGCAAGAACTCGAGCTTCACGGTGCGCCGCGGCGAGATCGTCGGCTTCGCAGGGCTCATGGGCGCGGGCCGCACCGAACTTGCCCGCTCCCTGTTTGGGCGTTCCTACGGGAACTACATCTCGGGCCAGGTCTTCAAGAACGGCCAGGAAATCCACATCCGGAACGTTCCCCAAGCCATCAAAGCGGGACTGGCGTACGTCACTGAAGACCGCAAGAGCCTCGGCCTGAACCTGCTGGATGACATCAAGACCACCACCGTTTCGGCTAACCTCAAGGCCATTACCAAGGGCCTCGTCGTAGACAACCGCAAGGAATTCACGGTGGCCGAGGGGTACCGCAAGAGCCTTCGGACCAAAGCGCCCACAGTCAATGAAGGGGTGTCCAAGCTCTCCGGCGGCAATCAGCAGAAGGTTGTGCTGGCCAAGTGGATGTTCACCGGCCCGGACCTCCTCATCCTTGACGAGCCCACGCGCGGAATCGACGTCGGCGCCAAGTACGAGATCTACGGCATCATCCAGCAGCTTGCACAGCAGGGCAAGGGCGTCATCGTGATCTCCTCCGAGCTGCCTGAGCTGCTCGGACTGTCGGACCGGATCTACACCATCTTTGAGGGCTCCATCACGGGAGTACTGGATAAGGAACACGCCACTCAGGAAAGCCTGATGCGCCTGATGACCTCAGCCACCCGCGCCGGCAACAACGCCGCCCCCACTGCACAAACCGCATAAGCCCGAGGACGGAACAATTATGAAAGCACTTAAAAGGATTTTCGGCGGTGACACCCGCCAGTTCGGCATGATCATTGCCCTCGTGGCACTCGTGCTGTTCTTCCAGTTGTTCACCGGCGGTAAGGTCCTGACGCCGACCAACATGATCAACCTGTTCAACGGCAACTCCTACATCCTGGTCCTGGCGATCGGGATGGTGCTGGTGATCATTGCCGGCCACATCGACCTCTCTGTCGGCTCTGTTGCCGCAGCGGTGGGCATCGTAGTGGCCATTGCCATGCGGGACTGGGGCATCCCCTGGTACCTTGGCATCCTCCTCGGCCTGGTCCTGGGCGCAGTGATCGGTGCCTGGCAGGGCTTCTGGGTGGCCTACGTGGGCATTCCTGCCTTCATCGTCACCTTGGCCGGAATGCTGCTTTTCCGTGGCGCCAACCAGTTCGTGGGCAAATCGTTGACCGTTCCCGTGCCGGAGGAATTCCGTGCCATGGGTGCAGGCTTCCTGCCGGAGATCGGCGACTTCGCCCGTTACAACGCCCCCACAGTCATCCTCGGATTCCTGCTGATCGCCGTCGTGGTGTTCCTTGAGTTCCGCAACCGCCGCATCGAAGCCCGCACCGGTGCCACCGTGGATCCGCTCTGGGTTCCCATCACGCGGCTGGTCCTGCTTGCCGGCGCAGTCCTGTACGTCACCTGGTTGTTCTCGACCGGACGCTACGGAACCTCGTTCCCCGTCTCTGGCCTGATCCTCGTGGGCCTGGTGGCGCTGTACGTCTTCATCACCAGCAAGACCATCCTTGGCCGGCACGTCTACGCAGTAGGTGGCAACCGCCACGCCGCCGAACTCTCCGGTGTGCAGTCCAAGAAGGTCAACTTCCTGGTCATGATGAACATGTCCATCCTGGCGGCACTCGCCGGAATGATGTTTGTGGCCAGGTCCACCAGCTCAGGACCCGCGGACGGCGTGGGCTGGGAACTTGACGCCATTGCGGCCGTCTTCATCGGCGGCGCGGCGGTCAGCGGCGGCGTCGGCACCGTGATCGGTTCCATCGTGGGTGGCCTCGTTATGGCTGTGCTGAACAACGGCCTGCAGCTGCTGAGCGTCGGAGCCGACATGCAGTCGATCATCAAGGGCCTGGTGCTGCTGATTGCCGTGGCCATCGATGTCTACAACAAGAGCCAGGGGCGCCGCTCCATCATCGGAATGCTGATGAACGGCCTGCGCTCCAACCAGCCGCCCACCCCGGAGAAAGAGATTGCCAAGACCTCCGAGATCATCACTCCCGCAGAACCAGCCGAGTCAAAATAGCCCGCGACGGCGGCCGGCACGTCCGGCTGCCTTTGGACCCAGAAAGAGAAACTCACATGCGTAAAATCGCAAAGACCCTGACCGTCCTCGCGGCCGTCGCAACGCTCTCCCTGACAGGGTGCGGCCGGTCCGACGTCGACGCCGAAGCCGCCAAGGCGGGCACCGCCCTGTCCGGCTTCCCCCAGGACGCCGTGATCGGCGTCGCCCTTCCCAAGAAAACCAGCGAGAACTGGACCTTGGCAGAGAAGCTGTTCAACGACGGACTGTCCTCGGCCGGCTTCAAGCCCAATGTGCAGTTCGCTAACAACGGCGTCTCCGAACAGCAGAACCAGATCTCCACAATGATCACCTCCGGAGCCAAGGTGATCGTGGTCGGCGCCGTGGACGGTGCACAGCTGGGCACCCAGCTCCAGCAGGCCAAGGACGCCGGCGCGGTCATCATCGCCTACGACCGCATGCTGACAAACACCAAGGCCATCGACTACTACGTGGCGTATGACAACTTCAGGGTCGGTGAACTGCAGGGTCAAGCGTTGCTGGAAGGCATGGCGGCCAAGAAGGCTGGCCCCTATAACGTCGAACTCTTCGCGGGATCCCCGGACGATGCCAACTCGAAGGTGTTCTTCGACGGCGCCATGAGCGTCCTGAAGCCCAAGATCGACGACGGGACCCTGAAGGTGGTCTCCGGCCAGTCCGATTTCCAGCGGGCTGTCACGCAGGACTGGAAGCCGGAAAACGCCCAGCGCCGCATGGACGCACTGCTCTCGGGCAGCTACGCCTCTTCTGAGCTGGACGGTGTCCTGTCTCCGAATGACACCCTGGCCCGGGCCGTGATCACGTCCATCAAGAGCGCCGGCAAGTCCGTTCCGATTGTGACCGGCCAGGACTCCGAGGTGGAGTCCGTGAAGTCCATCATGGCTGGCGAGCAGTACTCGACGATCAACAAGGACACTCGCAAGATTGTCGAACACACGATCACCATGATCAAGGACCTGCAGCAGGGCCTCGCCTTGGAAATCAACGACAACCGCAACTACAAGAACGAGTTCAAGCGCGTTCCTGCTTTCCTGTTGCCGCCGGCGATCGTGACCGCAGCCAACGTGAAGACTGCCTACGTGGACGATCCGACCCTGGGCCCGATCACCAAGTAACAAACTGAACGCGGAATGCCCCGGCTCCCTCAGTGACCAGTTCACAGGAGCCGGGGCATTCCCCTTTAAGCGATGCGCGCCCAGGTATCGTGCGCCCAACGATGCTGTTTTATAACTAAGACGCCGGGCCGTCCACGCGTAGGACGCCAGGCCCTGTGAAGTGCAGTGCGTGGTTGCGCACAGCCTGCGGCGTGGTGAAGGCCCTGTAGCTGTACGCGTCCGCCGGGTTCCAGCCGACGTCGGTGGTGAAGTCCCAAGCGGTCCAGCCCGGTGCGGGTGTGCCGCTCAGTTCCGCCTCTGCCAGTGCCTCCGCCCGGTTGGTTTCGTAGGAGGCCCGGGCCACGGACTCCAGGTCCGCCGGGGCTCCGTTGAACCACGACCCGGTGTCGCTGAAGCGGTGCCCGTTGTAGCTGCTGACCATGATGGATGCGTCCGCGCCGGGTCCCGTGTAGTCGAAGGCGTTGTACTCGGAGAAAATCCTGGACTCGTAGCCTGCGCCCAGGAAGTAGCTGCTGCCGCCCTGTGCCTTACTGACCATCGGGTACTGCTGATGGTCGGTGCTGCCCACAAAGTAGTTGTTCGCCACGTGCACCTTGCCGAACCTGACGCGGGGGCCGCGTTGCTGGATGTTCTCCATCAGGTTGCCGATGTAGCTGACGCGCAGCTTGCCGCCGTCCTTGTCCACGTGCTCGTCGCCGGAGCCGAGCAACATCGTCTTGTCGTGGTTGTGCAGTTTGCTGTTGGAGATGGTCACATAGTCGGTGCCGTCCTTGAGGTCCAGCAAACCGTCATGCCGGTTGGCGGGCTTGCCCCGGAACCCCATGGGCGCCTCACTGTCCGGGTATCGTCCGTCGGTCAGCCGGACGTGATCGACCCAGAGATGGTCTGACGTGACTGAGGACAGGGCGTCGAACCGCGCGTTCCAGGCACCCTGGCCGTCGTCCGGGGACCACGTGGTGAAGAAGTCTACGGGTGCCTCCACGCTAAGGTTGCGCACCACCACGTTCGTGGCGCTCAGGATCACGATGTTTGCACCTACAAACCCCGCGTCGTTACCGAGGCCCATCAATGTGGTGTTGCTGGGGAGGCTCACCTCGATCTGCCGCTTCATGTTGTTGCTGCCGGTCTGGCGCAGCTGGCGCATGGACCTGCAGTAGTCGAAGGTCTGGTCGCTCCAGGTCCTGCCCTCCGGACCGAAGCAGGACATGTACTTGTTGATGTCGTAGCCGGGCGCATAATCCTGCTCCCCGAGAATGCGCCCGTCCGGTGTCTGGTTGCCGTCGATGGTTCCACGGACATAGATGATTTTGGGCGCTTTCGGCTCACCATGGTTGGCCAGCGCTGCCTTCAGCTCTGCCAGCGTGCCCACCTCGTAGCGGTTTTCGGCCGGAGCGCCCGCCCCGCCGTTCGTGACGCCGTCGACGGCGGCCCAGCCCGTGGGTGCCGCGTCGTCGGCGCGGATAATGCCCCCTCCGGTCAGGGACGATGGCGCTGCGCCACCGGGCGCGCTGGTTCCGGGTGCTGCGTTGGCGGATCCGGCAACAGCGAGCCCTGCAGCGAGCGCCAGCGCCGAGGCGGACGCCACCACTGCTCCGGTGAGGCGAGGACGGGCAAGTCTCGAATGGGATGTCGATTTCAAACGTATGGAGGACGTCATTGGCCTTTATTTCCGGCATGCCAAACAGACCACATGCCTAGTCGGGTGCGGATACAGATTTCGGGGAACCGCCGCTCAGAAAACGCTTTCCGAGCGGCACTACTATTCTTACGTCGGGCGTGACAAAGCTGTCAAGGGGTGTCCTTTTTGGCCGCTCTTCAAACAAGAACGGCTTTCACAGCGCAAACATAGGTTCGCCACGTTTCCCGCACAGGGACGGGCACGAGTCTGGGATCAGAACGCCGGTCTTCCGCCGGCCGAGATCTTAGGAGTACAGTGAGCGTCCTTGCCCGGAGTGTAGGCAATGCCTTCAGAAACAAGGTTCGAACGGCTGCAGTCGTTGCGGTCCTGGCAGTGGCCATCGGTCTGGCACTGGCCATGCTGGTGGCCAACCAGGCCGTGAGCGCCAAAGTCCAGGAGCTGAATGCCTCCGTCGGGACTGTCCTCACCGTCAACCCGGCCGGAGGCCAGGGCTTCGAAGGTGGCGGCGAACCGCTGACAACCGAGCAGGCCGCCACCGCCGCTGCCGTTCCCAACGTCAGTTCCGTCGTAGGGACCACTTCCCTCAGGCTCCGGAACGCTGCCGAGGCTGCTGCCCAGACGGCCGCCGGCGCCCCGACAGGCCCCGGCGGAGGCCAGGGCGGCGGACCCGGGGGCACGTCCGCAACTACACTGACCACCAGCCTGACAGCCGCCATCGATGCCGGCACGCTGGGCAACCGCAACCAGGCGGCCAACGGCACTACGGGTGCCACCGGCACCACCACGCAGCCTCCCCGCTCGCTGCCGATCACCGCCACCGGCATCGGCGCGGAGATGGACAGCACCGGCAAAGCGCTGACCATCACTGACGGATCCGGCCTGGGCGACTACACCGCGGAATCGGCCAACGCCCTGCTGGGCACCACACTCGCGGAAAAGAACGGGCTCTCGGTGGGGTCCACGTTCACCATCAATGACCAGACCTACACCGTGGCGGGCCTGTTCGATTCCGGCACGACGTTCGGCAACAACGCCCTTTACGTGACTCTTCCGACGGCGCAGAACCTTGCGGAGCTCCCAGACGAGCTGTCCAGCATGATTGTGACCGTGGACTCGTTGGAAAATGTTCAGTCCACGAAGGCTGCCCTGGAGACGGCCCTCGGCACCGACAAGGCTGATGTCACCCAGGGCCAGAACCTGGAGACGGCGGTCAGCTCCCTCGGCAGCGTCAGGAACATCTCCTTCATCGCCTTCGTTGCAGCTCTCGGCACGGCTGGGCTCATCATCTTGCTGATCATGGTCATGCTGGTCCGCGAACGCCGCCGGGAGATCGGTGTCCTCAAGGCCATCGGCGCACCCAACCGCACCATCGGCCTGCAGTTCGTGCTCGAAGCCCTCGTCCTGGTGGCCATGGGCAGCGCCGTGGGTGCCGCGATCGCATCCTTCGCCAGCGGCGGCATCGCCTCGGCGCTGATCAACACCAACACCACCACGACGGCGACCCCCACCGGCCCCGGGGCCGGTTTGCCAGGTGGCGGCGCAGGCTTCCCTGACGGCGCTGGCCTACCTTCCGGCGGACCGTTCGGCGGAGCCTCCCAGCTGCTGACCTCCGTCACCGCCAGCGCCTCCCCCGGCGTCATTGCCGCCGGAATAGCCGCAGTATTCGGAGTCGCCATCATCGGCGCGCTTGTCCCCGCGCTGCTCACGGCCCGCATCCGCCCCATCGAAGTCCTGCGAGGAGAATAACCATGATTGAAGTGAAGAACCTGGTCCGCACCTTCAACTCGGGCGACCGCACCATCAAGCCAGTCAACAATGTGAGTTTTGAACTCGAGCAGGGCACGTTGGCGTCCATCGTCGGCAAGAGCGGCAGCGGCAAGAGCACCCTGTTGTCCCTCTTGGGTGCGCTGGACAAGCCCACCAGCGGAGACGTCGTCGTGAACGGTGTCAGCTTGGCGAGCATGCCGGACGGGAAGCTGACCGAATACCGACGCCGGGACATCGGCTTTGTGTTTCAGCAATTCAACCTCATCCCGAACCTCTCCGCGGTGGACAACGTGATGCTTCCGATGGAGTTCGCCGGGATGCGCAAGGCCGGACGCCTCCAGCGCGCAAGAGATCTTCTCGAACAGGTACAGCTGGACCAGGACAAGCAAGTACGGCGGATCAACCGGCTCTCGGGCGGCGAGCAGCAGCGTGTGGCGATTGCCCGTGCTCTGGCCAATGAACCCAAACTGATCCTGGCGGACGAACCAACAGGCAACCTGGACGAACAGACCGGTGATCACATCATCGAGCTTCTCAGTTCGCTCAGCCGGGAGCACAACACCACCATCCTGGTGGTCACCCACGACCGGGCGCTGGCCAACAAGGCGGACCGCCGCTTCAGGCTCCAGCAGGGCAAGCTGACGGAAGAGGCTGCCCGCACCCGTTCGACGGTGGCAACCCCGGCATAGCGAAAGGGAGGGTCCCGCCCACGGATCCTCCCTCACTTCCCTGCAGGTTTTTTCCCGCCCCTCTCTCATTGCAATGAGAGGATGGCTCTCATGAGTGCGCCTATCGCCAAGCCGTGGCTGTCCAGCCAGTCCGACCAGGACCCCAGGTCCGCTACCGGCAACACCCTGAAGTGGGGAGTAGTAGCCACCGGCGGCATCGCCCGGTCCGTGTCCGAAGATCTGGCTCTCCTGGCCGACGCCGAGCTCTACGCCGTCAGTTCCCGCGGCCAGGAGACTGCGGACAACTTCGCCGCGGCCTACGGGTTCGCCAAGGGATACGGGGACGACGACGGCGTCCACGGCTACCAGCGGCTCCTCGCCGACGATTCGATTGACGTCGTGTATGTGGCCACGCCCCACGCCCAGCACCACCAGATTGTCCTCGCTGCCCTCAACGCAGGGAAACACGTCCTGTGCGAAAAAGCCTTGACTATCAACGCCCGCGAAGCGAGCGAGCTCATTGGTGTGGCACGTAAAAAGAACCTCTTCCTGATGGAAGCGATCTGGAGCCGGTTCCTGCCGGCCATGCAACGCGCCTTCGATATCGCTGCCTCAGGGGAACTGGGTGATGTGCACTGGGTCAGCGCCGATCTGGGCTTCCCCGCGCCCTACTCCCCCACGTCCAGGCTTTGGGCAAGGCAGGACGGCGGCGGGGCGCTGCTCGACATCTCCGTCTACCCGCTGCTCTGGGCGCTGGGAACCCTCGGCTTCCCGCAGACCGTCAGTGCCACTGGCGTTGTCAACGACGACGGCGTGGACGCCCAAAATGCGATGACTCTCGGTTACAACCACGGCGCCCAGGTCCAGCTGACGTCGTCGCTGTTGGCACACGGTCCACGGATCGCAACGGTGGCCGGAAGCCTGGGATACCTCCAAAGCGTGGGCTCCATTAACAATCCGAGCGAACTGCTGGTCCGGATCGGCCGCGGGGAGCTCCGCCGCGAAGTGTTCGACGTCATCGGTCGGGGCTACACCTATGAACTCCGCGAAGTGACGCGCTGCATCCAGCAAGGGCTTATAGAAAGCCCTGTCATGCCCCTCGAGGATTCCCTGAACACCATGCGCCTTTTCGATGGCGTGCGCGCCCAACTCGGTGTCAGCTACCCAAACGACGCGCATTAGGGCCGACTGAATATGAATGACAAAGAAAGTCAATTTGATGGGAATTTGTAGATTTTTTCATGGACTTCGATCAATAAGCGGTCTTACGATGTAAACATCGTCGGTTGATCCGCTCTGGGGGTGGTACGCATGGCTAGAGGTCTATCGCCATGGCGTGCGCTCCGGCCAGTTCTCCTCGCTGGAGCCGCCACACTCACCTGGCTGACGCTTTCCACCACTGCCGCGACTGCCGATTCGCCCGATTCGGATTCGCTACTGGGCGGGGTAACTTCGTCGGTTTCGTCCCTTGCAACCCCGCTGGCCAGCACGCTGCCGTCCCTGCCCGAGGTTGCCACGCCGGCCCCTCAGCCGGTGCCATCGCCCGGACTCCTGCGGCCCGTGGCGGGCACACTCACTGGCGCCGCAGACCAGTTGGTCACGGCTGTCCCGGTCGTGAACGAGGTTGTTCCTGCGGGCACGGTCTCCACTGTTGTCGTCCCTGTTGCTGTTGTGGCCGATGACGCCGCCGCGGGACTGGTGGAAACTGTCGCTCCGCCGCTCGTTGAAGCCCTTCCAGTTCTTGAGCCTGTGGTGCAGCCAGTCTCGGAACTGGTCACGGGAGCTGTTCCCTTGCCCGTGACCCTGCCCAGCGTCCCGGACAGCGGATCCGTTACTACTGATTCCGCAAGCATTCTGAACGAGGGTGACTCTCTGGCGGATCCGGCCGCCTCTGGTAATTTCTCAGGGATCATTCCGGAGCAGCTTGCCGGGGCTGCCGGCACAGTAGGCTTCCCGGCCTCTCCTGTGGCTGCCCTTGCCGGAACATCTTCCTCCCCTGGCACGCTTACAACTGCCGCCTCGGTGCCTGAGCTACCACTGGCAGGCAGTCCGTCACCGGCACCTTCCGGCCCCAGTTCCGGGGCTGGGAGCGGAGCACCGCCGTCGGGCCCCTCAGGCTCGGCGGCCTGGCTGAACGACCTTGATCTTGAATTCCTGCTCCCGGGCGCTTTCCCGGTCAGCGGATCCTCTGAGCATGCCCCCTCACCGGTGTCATTCGACCCCGGTTCCTCTCCTGACTAGTTGAGCCCTGCCTGCCATTCCGTGGCAGGACAAGGCAACAGGGTTGCTTACCTGCGCCCCACCTCAACTTCTCAGGAGACAAAACCATGCATTCCAACCTTCGCAGAGGGCTGCTTAGCACCCTCTTTGCCGGCGGGCTCCTAGCCCTCGGCGCCACCGCGGCCAGCGCTGCGGATACAACCAGCGGATCCGACCTCACCGCATCCGCCCTGGTCTCAGCGGCGACATCCGCGAACACGACGTCGTTGGGCCTGCTGGGTGACCCAACGCCGTCGGACACCGCGGATGTTGCCGCTGTGGTCGACGTCAACCTCGGCCTCGGAAACGGCAGCCTGACCGGCACCGACACCGACACCGCCGCCGACGTGGCCGTCGCAGCCGACGTCGCACTTGGCCTCGGTAACGGCAGCACCAACGACGGCGGAACCACCGCCGACGTGGCCGCCGCAGCCGACATCAACCTCGGCCTCGGAAACGGCGTCCTCGGCAGCACCAACGACGGCGGAACCACCGCCGACGTGGCCGTCGCAGCCGACGTCGCACTCGGCCTCGGTAACGGCAACCTGACCGGCACCGACACCACCGCCGACGTGGCCGCCGCAGCCGACATCAACCTCGGCCTCGGAAACAGCGTCCTCGGCAGCACCAACGACGGCGGAACCACCGCCGACGTGGCCGCTGTGGTCGACCTGGGCCTGGGCCTCGGCACCGACGGCACTACCGGCACCACCGGTGGTGACCTGGACGCCGCAGTTGATGTCGACCTGGGCCTGGGCCTCGGCACCGACGGCACTACCGGCACCACCGGTGGTGACCTGGACGCCGCAGTTGATGTCGACCTTGGTCTGGATACCTCAGGTCTTTTGGATGACGTGACAGCTGGCGTCGGTGGATCCGTCATCATCGGCGGCGCCACGGACGGCAGTGTCACCCCCGGTACGGAAACACCCGGCACTGAGACCCCAGGAACCGAAACGCCGGGCACGGGAACGCCGGGCGGAACGGGCACTACCGGCGGCACAGATACCCCGGGAACCGGCACGACTGGCACCACGGGAAATACCGGCACCACCACCGGTACAACCGGCTCTGACAGCACCGGAATCACTGTTGTCCCGGCTGGGGGCACCACCGGCACCACTGCAGGCTCGGCATCCGCAGCGGCCAACACCCTGGGCAACGCCAGGGGCAGCACCACAGGCCAGGGCGGCACCGCCACGCTGGCCAAGACAGGAATCGATGCATCGCTGATTCCCATCGCCCTGCTCATGCTGGTTACAGGCCTGCTGATGTTCCGCCGTCGCAAGACGTCCTAATAATCAGAAGGTGGATCAAGAGGTTCTGAACCTCGACAAGCACCAACAATCGCTGCCGTTCGCGGCAGCCGGCGAAAGGAGGTGGCCGCCAGCCCGATAGCACATGTCCTTGTGACCAGTGGTCCGGGTGCGAAGGCCTCCATCCCTTTGCACCCGGACCGCAGGCGCGCACGATAACCACTTCAGGAGGCGTTACCGGCCGGTATAATTTAGGAACAATAGTGCCGCAGCGCACCGGAGGGAGCTGGTCATGGTGGCGGATTCGCCTAGCTCCATCAAGAATGAAGTGGTTGGCGGACGGTATCGCCTGGGAGAAGTGATCGGCCGGGGAGGCATGTCATCGGTGTACTGTGCCAGGGACGAGCACCTTGGCCGGGATGTGGCACTGAAGCTCTTCGCGCCGCAGGCCCCGGACTCCGATGAACTCAAGCGGCAGGAAGCCGAAATCCAGCTGCTCGCAACCCTTAACCATCCAAGCCTGGTAACACTGTTCGACGCCGGAATCGATACCCGCATCCCGGATGAGCCCCGGCCGTTCCTGACAATGGAGCTCGTGGACGGGCAAGACCTTCGCAGCCGAATCAGGCACAGTGCAGTTCCGCTGGACGAGCTCGCCGTCATTGGTGCAGGAATCGCCGATGCCTTGGCCTACGTGCACAGCCTGGGCATCATCCATCGCGACATCAAACCAGGCAACATCCTGTTGGTGCAGATCCGTCCGGGGGAACCCCTGCGGCCCAAACTGACGGATTTTGGCATCGCCAGGATCGCGGACTCAACACGGCTTACCACAACCGGAACCCTGGTGGGCACGGCCGCGTACCTCAGTCCGGAGCAGGCCATGGGTGCTCCCCTGTCACCGGCAACGGATATCTACTCGCTGGGCCTTGTCCTCCTGGAATGCATCAAGCAGACCATAGAGTACCCGGGAAGTGCCGTCGAATCTGCTGTGGCCAGGATTCATCGTGCACCGGAAATACCAGACGACGTGCCGGCGGAGTGGGCTGACCTCATCCGCTCGATGACTGCTGTCGAACCGTTGGAACGCCCTACAGCAGCGGATGTGGAAACGGCACTACGCCAAGCCCTCGTATCCCCCGTCTCCGCACCTGGCGAGCTCGCACCGGAAACCACGCGGGTGCTTCCGGCCATGCCGTTCAGGCCCCCGACAATCACCACTGAAACCAAGCTCCCCGGCTACCAGGAGCATATGGCCGAAGCGGCAGCGTCCAGCGGTTCAGAAGCGCGCGGCCGAGTCCGGGTACTCTCCCGGCTTCGCCACGCCGGAAAGCGAATCTGGCTCGTGCTCGTCCTGGGCATCCTCACCATAGGAGCCATCGCAGCTGCACTGACATTCAGCCTGGCACCACAGCCAACGCCCGACGTCGTCCCGTACCCGTCCGTCACCGGCACCTTGGGTGACCACCTCAAGCAGCTTCAGGAGAGCGTCGAGCCATGAGTCCTGCCCCTAACGGACACCGTCGCATAGCCGCCGCCCGGGCCGTGGCCGCTGGGGCGACGCTTCTACTCGCCGTGTTTCTGGCGGGTTGCGGCTCCGCGGATAACGGCCTCAAGCCCGACGTCGCCCGGCAGCTCCAGCAACGTGTTCTTGGCGTGACCCAGGCCGCGGCGGGCAATGATCCGGCGAGCGGTCTTGCCGCTTTGGACAGTCTTGAGGCAGATCTGGCCTCCGCCGTCGGGAACGGACAGGTATCCGAAGACCGCAGGCGGAGCATCATGACCGCCGCTACCGCTGTCCGGGCTGACCTTGCGGCAGCCAAGGCGGTGGCCGACGCCGCCGCGGCGAAGGCTGCAGCGGAAGCTGCCGCTCAACAGGAGCAGGCCGAAGCCGAAGCTGCTGCTCAAGCCGCAAAGGAAGCCCCCGCCCCCGCGGCACCGGCGCCCGCCGAGGGCAAAGGCAACGACGGCAAAGGCAAGGGCAAGGAGGACGACTGACAAGAGGCGGCGCCCCGGTTTCCCGGGG